>SVLX01000026.1 GCA_015067725.1 Oscillospiraceae bacterium
TCGATTCGGAAAGTTCGATATACGGCTTCATATCTTTGATGATTTTATATCCGTATGAATCTTCGTTCTTTATCGCTGCCAAAACGCAGACATCCAAGAGACCTCGTTTCAACTGAATGTCCATACCATACCTCCTTTTGCGGCATACATCATATCACGAAGTATTGGTTTTGTCAATGGAGTTCACAGAAAAGTAACAAAAATGCCCGCAGAATTTCTCCCACGGGCAATGAGGTGTCAACTATCTAAAGGTTTATACTCTGTGACAGTTTTCAAATAGGTTTCGGGATCACCGTTCAAGATAAGGTCTGCATACTCCAAAGGAGCATTATAGATAAGGTAATCAAGCTCTGACCGTTCGTACATATTACGGGCAACCTCGTTCTCAACGGCAATGGTGTCAATCGCAATCATACTGCCATCGGTGAATTTCAGTTCCACACAGCAGTTATCGAAGTTATATTCGCAGGATATAAGGCATTTCATAGGGTTTTACCTCCAAAAAATGATTTATGGAAGTAATGTAAGCGTGGGTTTTAGTGTGGTATCTTTAAGTTTGGGAAACCCCGGTTTCCCACTTGGAGACGGCTTGCTTGGTGACAAAGACCTGCTCACCCAGAGCCTCTTGGGTCATGTTTTTGCGTTTGCGCTGTCTTTGGATAATATGGCCGATGCTGTCCATGAAGATGCCTCACTTTCGATTGCTATGGCCCAATTATTCCGCAATAGCGCAAAAATGTCAAGAAAATGACCGGATTTCCGGAGTATCCCATTGGTTGACCGGAAAACCCACCCCCAAAATACCAAAAAGGGAACAGCCGAAACCGTTCCCCTAAGTCGTTGGTTGAATACACTTACCGGATATGGGCAATTTGGCGCATCCCGGTTCTGCGTCTTGTGCATCAAAATTTATGGTTCAATCCGGTTTTCGTCTCCGTCTTCAGCCTGCCGCGATGGCAAAGACTGGAGTTTACCCACATCGTATTCTGCACCCGATTGGCGCAGAAGTCACTCCTGCCGGAGGTTGCACTCCGCAGGAACCCCTATTCCCGGATTGACAGGCGCAGAAGATTGCCGCGATTAAGCGTTAGCCAGCAGGCGCTCCAGCTCCTCGCGGGTCAGCTTGTTCTGCTCCAGAAGGGCAGCAACCAGAGCCTCAGCAGAGCCATTGTAGTCATTGGTCAGCAGGCGATCCGTATCTTCCTGAGCGACCTGGGACTTGGGCAGCAGGGGTACGCACATGAACTTGGGCTCGTCTCTGCGGATATAGCCCTTGTCGATGCAACGGGTGATCATGGTATAAGTGGTGGTCTTACCCCATTTGACCTTGGTGGTCAGGGCAGCGGCCACATCCTTAGCCCGGGTGGGACCATTCTCCCACAGGACCTCCATAACATTACGTTCAGAATCTGCCAGTCGCATGATTCATCTCTCCTCTCGTTTTAAGTATAATTTCAGGACTTTCTACATATGCAGTTATCCATCTCTAGAATACAACATTTCTGTCCATTTGTCAAGACGAAATCGCAAAAAAAGTATCACAATTTATAAAATTTTTATGCTACTGCCATGTCCGTGTTTATTACATCCCCTGCAATCGCCGCAATGAAGCAACACAACCACCTGCAATCGGCTAAATCAAGTTGATGATGACAACCTCCCGCCCCAATGCCCAAAATCAGCCTTGCTTTTTCTCCTGACCTTTGCTATAATATCCCCCCGGGGGGGATATTTCCTGTGCCGGTTTGGCTTCAGCCGGGCAGAATCGTCCCCTGAATTCCCCAGTATTCTATTCCGGAGGTTCTTCCATGAAACGAAAGCATTTGGCTACTGCCTTTGCCATTTTGGCGGCGGCCCTCTATGCCATCAATATCCCCTTTTCCAAATTGCTGCTGACCCAGGTTGCCCCCACCATGATGGCCGCTCTGCTGTATTTGGGGGCTGGTGTGGGACTGTGTGTCTATGGATTGCTGTTACCCGCAAAGCAGAAAGGTGAACCACTGACCCGGAAGGAGCTGCCTTATGTGGTGGGCATGGTGGTTTTGGACATTGCCGCCCCCATTTTACTTATGCTGGGACTCCGGCACACCGACTCTGCCGGGGCGAGTCTGCTGAACAATTTTGAGATTGTTGCCACCTCCCTCATTGCTCTGCTGGTGTTCCGGGAGGTGCTTTCCCGCCGGTTGACGTTTGCCATTATCCTGGTGACCATCGCCAGCATTATTCTGGGCTTTGAGGGCGCGGGCGGATTCCGGCCGGATGGGGGCTCTCTTTTGGTGTTGGGCGCAACCTGCTGTTGGGGTCTGGAAAACAACTGCACCAGAATGCTCAGCGGCAAAAGCTCCGTCCGGATTACCACCATTAAGGGCATCTTTTCCGGTCTGGGCAGTCTCCTTGTGGCCATGATGCTGGGCGAGCCGATTCCTGAGTTCCGCTGGATTCCGGCGGTGCTGGCGCTGGGCTTTGTGGCCTATGGACTGAGCATCAATTTCTACATCAGAGCCCAAAAGGATTTGGGCGCGGCAAAAACCAGCGCATACTATGCCATTGCCCCGTTTTTGGGGGTGGGCTTCAGTATGCTGGTTTTGGGTGAGCGTCCGGTGGCAAGGTTCTATCTGGCCTTTGCCATCATGGTGGTGGCGACGGTATTGATGATTAAAGATACCATTGCCCTGCAGCATGACCATGCCCATACCCATACCCACGATCACCCGCACCGCCACGGCGAACTGGTGCACAGCCATGTCCATACCCACAGCCATACCCACAGCCACATCCACGGTCAGGACGAGTCTTTTCACGGTCACGACCACAAGGATATCCCCGGACACGACCACAGCCACGACCCGGAGCAGACGGAATAATCCCCCTTCCTGAAAAAGCCGCCGGGTTATGGGATAATGCCCGGCGGCTTCTTTGCGGTCTGCCTGCGACAGATTGTTTCTCCGGGGCGGGCTATTTGCCTTGACTTTCTCCCGGACTTCCTTTATACTGATAGACATAAAAGTATGCCTTTTTTCCGTTCCCGACCGGAATAACTGTATTTTTCAGGAGGAAGCGACCGATGTTTAACGTAACCTTTCAGATTGAAGGCGGCAAGCCTGTTGTAATCGAAGCCAATCAGGGCGACAACCTGCTGGAGCTGGCCCGCCGGGCCAATGTGGCCATTGATGCCCCCTGCTCCGGCAATGGCTCTTGCGGCAAGTGCCGGGTGAAGCTGATTTCCGGCGAGCTGGAGAGTCCCAAAACCCGCCACATCACCCAGGAGGAATATGATGCCGGCTGGCGGCTGTCCTGCGCCAGTAAGGTCATGGGCGATTTGGAGATTTTTGTCCCGGATATTGCCTCGGCTTACCAGTCCCGGATGAAGACCGCCGACCTTTCCACCGGCAAGGAGCAGGCCATCTTTGAAGCCCTGAAGCAGGAACTTCTGGAGGCGGGGATTGAGTTTGTCAACGATTTCCGGGCGGTGCAGTTGGAGATGACCGCCCCCACGCTGGACGATACCATGCCCGACAATGAGCGGCTCTCCTGGGCCATTGAGGAGGCCACCGGTTTTGCTTCCGTGCGGATTCCCTATGCCCTCATGGTGAAGCTGGCCAGTACCCTCCGGGAGAATGACTTCCGGGTCACGGTGAAGGGTCAGATTGAGCACGGCGAATTCCATGCCCTGGACATCTGCCCCTGGGCGGATACCACCATGCTGGGCTGTGCCATCGACATCGGCACCACCACGGTCACCATGGTTCTGGTAGATTTGACTGACGGCAAAATTATCGCCAAGGGTTCTTCCGGCAACGGTCAGATTCGCTATGGCGCGGACGTGATTAACCGCATCATTGAGCAGGGTCGGCCCGGCGGCAAGAAGAAACTGCAAGATGCCATCGTCAAGGAAACCCTGACCCCCATCATCGCCAACCTCTGCAAGTCCGTGGGTGTCTCTGCCCGGAGCATTCTGCGGCTGGCGGTGGGTGCCAATACCACCATGAACCATCTGCTCATTGGGGTGGATGCCGAAAGCGTCCGCATGGAGCCTTACATCCCCAGTTTCTTCTCCTGGGAGGGGCTTCTGGCCGGCGACCTGAAGTTGCCTGCCCACCCCCTTGCCCCTGTCCTCATTGCCCCCAACATCGGCTCTTATGTGGGCGGCGACATCACCGCCGGTACATTGGCCAGCCTGATTTGGAACAAGCCGGAAATGAGTCTGTTTATCGATTTGGGCACCAATGGCGAGCTGGTCTTCGGCAATGAGGATTTCCTCATGTCCTGTGCCTGTTCTGCCGGTCCTGCCTTTGAGGGCGGCGACATCTCCTGCGGTATGCGGGCAACCGATGGTGCCATTGAGGCATGCACCATTGACGGCCCCACCATGGAACCCACCTTGACCATCGTGGGCGAAGAAGGGCAGAAGGCCGTGGGCATCTGCGGCTCCGGCATCATTGACATTATCTCTGAGCTGTTCCGGTGCGGCATGATCAACGCCAAGGGACTTTTCGTCCGGGAGGGCAGCCGGATTCGCCGGGACAAGCACGGCATGGGCCGGTATGTGCTGGTGGAGGCCAAGGACTCTGAGACGGAGCGGGAAATTTCCATCAACGAGGTGGATATTGACAACTTCATCCGGGCCAAGGGTGCGATTTTCTCCGCCATTGATACCCTCTTAAAGTCCGTGGACATGGACATCACCATGATTGACCGGGTCTATGTGGCCGGTGGTATCGGCTCGGGCATCAATATGGGCAACGCCGTCAACATCGGAATGTTGCCCGACGTGGAGCTGGAGAAGTTCCAGTATATCGGCAATTCCTCCCTCACCGGTGCCTATGCCATGGTGGTCAGCGACCCGGCACAGGAGAAGCTGGCCGAAGTTGCCGCCAACATGACCTATCTGGAGCTGTCCACCCATCCGGGGTATATGGACTCCTTCGTGGCGGCTTGCTTCCTGCCCCATACGGATGCGGGATTGTTCCCCAATAGTGTGCAGGAGCGGTATTGAGCATTAACACTAAGATAACCAAAATACAGCGCCCGGCTCTGGTGTGAGTCGGGCGCTGAGCATATTCATAAAGCAATGGATGCAAGCCCGCCCTTCGGGTATAGGCGGCGTAATGCCCAAAGTTTTTCCCTTCGGGAGAGTACCACAGGCATTCCCTCCGGTCACTGCCGAAAGAAGCAAGGCTGAGGGAGTGCGGTACAACCTGTCCAGCAAGCAGAAACCTCCCGGCGAATTCGCAAACGTTCATCGACATCCGTAGGGGACGGCGCCCTCAACGTCCCGCCCCTCCGCAACCACCCACCTTCCGGCAAATTTGCATAATCCACCAGCCGTAGCGCGCGGCATCCCTGACGCGCCCGCAGCAGGGCCTTACCGCAACCACCAACCTCCCGGCGAATCCGAAACCGCCCACCAAGCGCGTCAGGGATGCCGCGCGCTACATGGTGGGTGCGGTGTGTGATTATCGGCAGCCCCCAGTTGCGCAACATGGAACAGCCAATTGAGTTCCCTGCGAGTTGTTGGGGAGGGTTTTGCGGATTATCCAGCGTTTCTGCTCCCGGAAGTGCCCGGAGGGGGCATGACCCCTCCGTACGAATGTCGAGCCAACCGTTCCGCAACGATCCACCTCCCGGCAAACCCGCACACTATCCATCGACATCCGTAGGGGACGGCGCCCTCGACGTCCCTATCCCCCCGCAACCACCAACAAATCCAACCTCACCACACCAGCGCCGTCACCAGCCAGACCAGTGCCGTCCCCGCCGCGCCGAAGATTCCCCATACCGGGGGCTTCAGCCCGCCTTTCTTCCGCTGGGGCAGGAAACCACCCGCCACCTGCCGGGCCTGGCGCAGAATCTCCCGGTCGGAGATGCCCTGCCTGCCCAAAGCATCGTGGCGCAGAATGAATATCGCCTGCTCAAACAGCTCCGGGTCGGGCGAGGGGACAACAATGACCTGCCGGGATGTGCCTTTTACCATAAAAACCGCCTCCTTTTCCGGGATTCTCTCCGGATGGGGGGCGGTTTATACCTCTTGGGGTGGATTTTGCTTGTCCTCCGGCGATACCGGCGGCTCATTGCCGCCGTCAGCATACCTCCGGCACAGTTCCAGCTTTTCCTGCCGGCTCAGCTTCTTGATGGCGATTTCCCGCTTGAGCGCCGCAGATTTGTCGGGACACGTCTCCCGGTATAGTGGCATTACCGGACCTCTGCCCCGGGTGTACTTTGCCCCGGTGCCCCGGTTGTGGGCGGTGAGACGGCGGGGAAAATTGTCGGTGATGCCGGTATAGAGGGTATCGTCCCGGCATTTGAGGATGTATACGGTCCACTCGGCCATGATTTTCCCCCTTTTGGTGGTTTTCAGGCTTTTCCGTTTGCGGAGACAGCCCAGAACATCATACCACCATTTTGTGCCAAATGCCAGAGAAAAAACCGGAAATTGGGCGAAAAAACCGGGGATTTCCCGGGGGTTCCTCGTTCTTTCCTCTGCTTTTGGTCAAAGTGCATAAAAATGAAGCCGTAAATTTTCACGTCCGTTAGCATATCTTCATAGATTTTTAATAGCAATTCTGTCCGGAGTGTGCTATAATATAAACAAAAGTATAGGGCGACAACCGCCCACGACCAAAGGAGCGAGTACATTGAATATTTTGTTCTTCCTGACCCCGAAGAGCATGTGTGCCTATCTGGATGACGACTATACCCTGCGCCAGGCTCTGGAAAAGATGGAGGCCACCGGTTATGCGGCGCTGCCCATCCTCAACAAGAAGGGTGAGTACTGCGGCACTCTGCGTGAAGGCGATATGCTCTGGGCCATTAAAGAAATGTGCGGCATGGATCTGCGGCAAACGGAAAACCATAAGATTATGGACATCGCCCACAAGCGGGACAATGTGCCCGTCCATGTGACGGCCTCCATGATGGATTTGATCGCCAGAGCCAGTGAGCAGAATTTCGTCCCGGTGGTGGACGACAAGAATGCCTTCATCGGGCTCATTACCCGCCGGGCGATTATGCGCTATTGTCAAGAGGTGATTTCCTCCGGCGCACCGGCCTGAATCCCTTTTTGTCTATCCTCATTCTTTCCTTTCTTTCTGGTGGCGTGTCGAATTCCCGGATTCGGCACGCTGCCAATCTTTTTTGCCATGAATGACGCTCCCCCTCTTTTTTTGAGGAGGAGCGTTTTTGGGGGTTTGGGGACTTATTCGGGCAATTCGCCGCCTTGGTTCAGGAAGTGGTAGTAGGCACTGAGGTCCAGATTTTCCAGGTAGGTATAGTACAGCTCAACCCAGTTGAAGTTGGGCTGGCGCAACTCCGCTTCGGCCAGAATTACGGCATCCCCCTGTGCGGTGGTGTAGTGCAGGGCATAGTATACTGCGCCGTGGTAGTAAGTACCCTGAGCAGCAGGGTCATGGAAGGAAATATCCATACACAGCCGGTCACCGGCATTGACAAAGAAGGGACTCTTGCCATCCCAGTAGAGGGGGTCTTTGTCGGGGAAACGCTTCTTATCCTGCAACATCATGGTAACGAAGTCGCCTGGCAATCCTTCTTCTATGGTTCGCGCCCAGTCCTGGTGTTTAATCTGCCGAATCCATGCCCCGGTTGCCACTGTGCCATTGTCGGTAAGCACCTCAATCCGGTTCAGCACCATCTTCTGTGTGGCGGAAAAGTCCAAAATCGCGGTGCAGTTGCCGTCATCCCATGGGGTCAGGGCGGCCAGGCGGTACTGATCGAAGTATTCATAGCCCGGACCGGAAGAACCGAAACTGCCGGGTGCTTCTTCCCGGGGGGCGCAGATGCGGATTTCGCCCAGCGGGAGGGTATAGGTTTCGCCGTCAAGCCGGAGGACGGCCGTATCAATCACCGTACCCACAGCCACCTGAGACAGGTCGATTTCCACCAGAACCGCCTCAAATTCCGGGGTGGTCTGAGCCAAATCCTGAGCCAGATTCTGATATTGCCGGATATAGTCCGCATAAGCCGCCTGGGCATCCCGGAGAATCTGGAGATTGCCGGGGGTGGTGGGGGAGCGCCAGAATACTTCATCGGCGTGAACCATGGTGGTATAGCGTTCCAGAGCTTCGTTCCAGTCGATACCGGCCAAGGTCAGGGCAACCGGCACGGAGGTCTCCGCAAGGGGCAGGTCACTCTGGGCGAGAACGGCACCCATGCCGTCGATTACGCCAACCACAATGTGCTGCTCATTGCGGAGGAAATTCTCCGGCGTGATATGGACATTTTCGAGGCTCGTGCCGGGGATGTCCACCTGAAGCCGGTTTAGTTTGTTGGGGGTTTTGGAGAGCAGGCCAATATAGATGGTCTCGCCAACTCTGTTCCCCATTTTCTGGTCCAGAAGACCATCAGACCGGCCATATGGATATACATCCAAATCAAACTGATTGTGATAGACAATCACCAAATCCCCCGCTTCAGAGACAATGGTATCGTCCGGAATGGCAGGAATCTCCGGGGGGAGGGTGGCGGTGCTCTCGGATGGCGTGGTGGGGGTTAAAGGGTCAGCGGTGGGGGAGCCGGAGAGAACTTGGTCTTCGGTGGGTGGTGCACTCTGGGTCTGTGCGGTGGGATTCTCCGGGCGGGGGTAGAGACTGGGCATAGTGGGTGCATCGTCGCCTGATTGGTGGGACGGCAGAAGCACAGCAAAGAGAATGACCAACAGCACCACAAGAATGAGCATGATGGCGGGAACAAGGAATTTCTTCTTCATGGGGATTTCTCCTGTCGGTGGGGTGTGGGAAGTGGAGGTTGTTTCTGACTGGGGAATAGATTCTCTTTGGCGGAGTGGGTTTGACTGCTCATCCCGCCAAATTGCCGCCTTGGTTCAGGAAGTGGTAATAGGCACTGAGGTCCAGATTTTCCAGATAAGTATAGTACAATTCATAAGCATTGGGGAGCGGTGCGGTCAATTCCGCCTCCAGCTCGATTACGCCTTCTCCCCCGGCGGCGGTGTAGTGGAGGGCGTACCGTGTGATTCCCTGATGGTGGACAGCCTGCGCCAAAGCGGGGGAGAAGAAATCTGCCCGGATACACAATAAGTCGCCGGCATTCACATAGAAGGGGGTATGATTTGGCCAGTAGGTGGGCTGAATATGGGAGAAGTAACTGCTCTGGTAGGCTTGTTTGGCGGTCTCATCGGTGAACGCCTCAGCGGGATAGCGCACCTGCCATAGCGTTTGGTCAATCTGCTG
Organism: Oscillospiraceae bacterium; assembly: GCA_015067725.1. Lineage (GTDB taxonomy): Bacteria > Bacillota > Clostridia > Oscillospirales > Oscillospiraceae > Faecousia. The sequence goes on from SVLX01000026.1 coordinate 9,204, forward strand.
AATCCATGCGCCGCCGATCACGGTGCCGTTTTCGTCCAGCACCTCAATTCGGTCCAGAATCATGGCCTCTTTTGCCCGGAAGGCGAAGTTTGTGGAGAAGAAGCCGTCATCCCAGGCATAAACCGTGGACTCCCGCTGAACATCAAGACAGTCATGGGCCTGCGTGGAGGTGTCTTCGGCAGGCTGGGTCTCCCGGAAGCGGATTTGCCCCAGAGGGAGCAAATAAGTGTCCTTTCCAACCGTGAGGGTACATTCTTCAATGACAGTTCCCGGAGGTACGCTGGACAAATCCACGGACAACAGGACAGAGTGAATATCCGGCGCATCCAAATCCAATTCACCGGCCAGTTGCTGATACTGGGTCAGGTAATCCAGATAAGCCGCTCTTGCCTCGTTTTTCCGCTGCAGGTTGCCGGGGGCAGAGGGAGACTGACAGTAGGCACTGTCGGTTTGTGTCATGGCGGTATATAACTCCAGGGCGTGATTCCAGTCGATTCCGGCCAGCGTCATGGCCAGATTCATGTGCTCATCCGCTATGGATCTGCCGGAGATTGTGCCGCCCACAGCACCCTGACCATTTACTTCGGCAGAAAAAGAGAATTGGTTGGCCGAGTAATCCCGGAAACTATAGATGCTGCATTGCTCCGCATCGGTGCCATGTATATCCAGCGTAATGTCAGACAGATTCAATCCCTGCAGGGCGATTAGCTGGATGGCCATGTATTTTTTCGGGGTCTGGTCCAGTCGGATGCGGAAGCTGACGGACTCGCCAAAGGAATCTTCGGGGTAGATGTCCACATCATAGTGGGCGTGGTAGGCAATGAGCAGGTTTCTGTCTTCGGAGAGGATGATGCCATCCGGGATTTCTGTCTGCGATACCTTGGGCGAGGTTGCATCCGGCTGGGATGTGGTCTGGCCGGATGGTTGGCTTGGTGTGGTTTCGGGTGTGGATTCGGGCGGGGTGTCCGTGCTCCACGGCTGAACCAACGCCAGCACCAGAGCCAGCACCAACAGGGCAATGATGGCGGGAACAAGGAATTTCTTCTTCATGGGGTTACCTCCTGCCGGTGAGGGATGGGAAGTGGTGAGGTTTTCCGAATATGGTACCATTGTAAAGGAAGGAAAGAGAGCTGTCAACCGGGGTGGGCAAAAATTAAGAATTTTTAAGAATTTGCGGTAATGTGGCAGAGAATCCGGGGTGAACCTGGCGGGGTGTTTGTGAAAAGTGCAAAAATAAACCGGCTTGGTTTTGGGCAGATTGCAAAAACTTTTAATGGGGTGCAAAATAGGTTTTGCAAAAAGTGCAAAGACGTGCTATACTAAGTCCAGCCCAAGGCAAAACTATAATTTAGGAGGAAACACCATGAGAAAGCTACTGAAAAGAACCCTGGCGCTGCTGCTCTGCCTGGCTATGCTGGGTGGGTTCGCGGTGGTGCCGCAGGTCAATGCGCAAAGCGCAGAGACTTTACCCCCCATTGATCTGACCCAATTCGGGAATCAGGTCGTCTATGGCAAGGCGGGCGAAACCACCTTCGTCCCTGCCGGCTATACCTTCGTCTATGAGGACGAAAACGGCGAAATCTATGCCCAGCAAGCCCCCGCGGATGTGTACATTTCCCTCAAAGCTCTGACTCCCGAGCAGGCTGAGGCCCTTGCCGGGCTGAGTGGCGGTCAGGAGTCCTACACCGTCAGTGACAGCGGTACGGTTCTGGCCCGCCGGGACTTTGATGCCGCCGAAGCCGCCCGGTACAGCGCACAAGTTCAGTCCATCATGGGTGGTCAGCCCATCCGGGAGGGCGCAGAGGTCAGCTTCATTACCGATGCCTATGCCGCCCAGAGTGCCGTCCGGGTGATGGTGGTCTTTGATGATGCTCCCGTCAGCAAGCTGGAGGGCATGACCGTAACGCTGGGTCAGTCTTTGGGGCAGGCGGAGCTGAATGCCAGCCGGGCCATTGAAGAAAAGCAGCTCACCCAGGTGCAGGCCATGGAAAAGGCGCTGGGTTATGCGGTGGAGGTCAGCGGTCAGTTCAGTCTGATTTCCAATGCCGTGGCGGTTACCGTCAACTACAGAGATTTGGCCAGGCTGAATAAGATGGAGGGGGTAAAGAAAGCCTATGTGATGCCAACCTTCTCCGTTCCCGAGACGCAGACCACTGTGGTGGACTCCCTGCTGGAAATTGCCCCCAACATGAAGTTTGCCGGCCCTGCCATGGGCGCGAATCAGGCATGGGATGTGGGCTACAAGGGCGAGGGCATGGCGGTTGCCATCTTGGACACCGGCCTCAGCTTCTCCAACATTGCCTTCTCCGTAGGGCCAGCCGACCAGAGCCGGGTGGCATACACCAGAGAGGACATTGCCGCCATTTTGGAGAACAACGAGCTGAACGCGGAAGTTCTGTCCGCCGATACCTCCATTGATACCGTCTACTACAGCTCCAAGATTCCCTTTGGCTTCAGCTACGGCGATGCTCTGGCCAACTTTGGCGAGGATTTGAGCTGGGCGGGTCATGGCACCCACGTTGCCGGTATCGTTGCCGGTAACATCCCTGAGGCCATTGTGGACCAGATTCAGATGGACACTTTGGGTATTGCGCCTGAGGCACAGCTCATTATCCTCAATGTCTTTGACCAGAATCAGAATTGCTATCTGGATTATCTGATCGCCGCCATTGAGGACTGCATCACTCTGGGCGTGGACTGCGCCAATCTGTCTCTGGGCTCTCCCTCCGGCCCTTACTATCTGGAGGGCATGACGGAATTCTATGACGCCGCTTATGAGGCGGGCATCAATGTGGTGGTTTCTGCCGGTAACGATGCCCATACCGGTTATAACTCCCTCTGGGGTTATGACTATGTGAAGTCGGACTCCGTCTCCACCGGCACCATCGGTATGCCCGGTACGTTTGATTCGGTTCTGACGGTGGCCAGTGCCGAGAATGCCTATATGTTCAATGTATATGGCAACTCCATGTCCTTCCCTCATCCCATCGACCCCTCGGCTACCTTTGTTCTCCGGTACGAAGAACTGGAAGTTCCGGAAGGTATGGGCTTCCGGGAGCGGCTGGAACTGCAGAACCTCCCGTGGAGCGATGACCCCTCCGATGCGGAAGGCAAGCTCCTGTTCCTGCCCTTTGAAGGTGGCAATGCTGACCATTTGGTGGATGAAGCCATCGCTGCCGGTGCTGTGGGTCTGGTGCTGATCTATCCCGCCACCGAGGAGAATATGTGGGGCCAGTTCATTGAGATGACCATCACCAAGTATGACATTCCGGTCTGCAAGATGGATGAAGTGCAGTATCCCTATGTAGAATTCATGTTGCCGGAGACCCTCCGTGTGGATGCGGCGTGGAATCCCATGGAGACTGCGGGTGAAATGTCCGTATTCTCCTCCTGGGGCCCCACGGAGGCCCTGACCCTGAAGCCGGAAATCACCGGCATTGGCGGCAATGTGTTCTCCGCTTACATGAACAATCAGTTTGCCGTCATGTCCGGCACTTCCATGTCCTCTCCTGCAGTAGCCGCCACGGCAACCCTTCTGCGGCAGTACCTGCGGGAAAATGAGCTGGTGGCGGAGGATGAGCTGAACCATGTGGTCAACTGCCTTCTCATGTCCACTGCCACGCCCCTTTATGACGAGGAACACGGCACCTATTACGCCGTCCGCCGTCAGGGTGCGGGCATGGCCAACATCGGTCTGGCACTGGAATCTGAAGCCTACATCACCGCAGAGGGCACCAATAAAGCCAAGCTGGAGTTGGGCGACGATCCGGAAAAGACCGGCCTGTATGAGATGACCTTTGAGGTGGTCAACCTCTCTGACCGGGACAAGACCTACACCCTCAACACCACCGTCCTGGGTCAGAAAGCCGATGGCGGTCAGCTCAAGGACGGTAAGGTGACCTACCTGACCCATGACTATGTCCGGGAGCTGGAATCCACCGTCACCACCAGCCTGCGGGGAGATACCCTGACTGTTCCTGCGGGCAGTACGGCGGAAGTCACCGTCACCGTGGAGCTGAGCGAGAAGGAAAAGGCATATTATGACGAGCGATTCCCCGCCGGTGCTTATGTGGAGGGCTTTATCCAGCTTCTCAGCGAAGAATCCGTGCCTCTGGTTGTGCCCTTCCTGGGCTTCTATGGCAACTTTGAGGATGGCCCCATTCTGGAACCCGGCGCTTATGACACCATTCTGGGTGGCGACAGAGCCTACAACATTGCCGATCAGGTACACAATGCTCTGGTGGGAACGGTCAACTATCTAGATAACCTGAGCTTTGAAACTGTCGCAAACAAGGATCACTATTTGGGCGACTCGTTCTATACACCCGGCTTCAAAGTGCCCCATGACCAGTATTTTGGTCACCCCTTCTATAGTCAGTTCTTCTCTGAGATGGCGGGTATCTCCCCCAATGGAGATTTGAATCTGGATACTTTCCAGTTACGCTTGGGCCTGCGGAGAAATGCCGAGAACATCCACTATACCGTCACCAACCGGGAAACCGGGGAGATTCTCTGGGAGCAGGACACTTACTTTGTGCCCAAGTCCTACAAGACCGATGCGTATGCCGGTGCGGAGCTGTCCAAAGAATGGCTGCACCCCAGTGAGCTGATCAATGTGGGCACACCCTGGGAAATGGTCATCTATGACACAACCCAGTGCCTTCTGGAGAACAACACCTGGGTAGAGATTCGGGCAGACATCACCCCGGAGGGCAAAACCGCACCTACGGAGTCCAAAACCTTTACCCTGTACATCGATAACCTTGGCCCCATTCAGCCTCAGGATCTCCACATCAAGGAATACTATGGCTCTGTTTACTTTGCGACAGACTGGAGCGAATACTGGTTCAACGACTACTATGAGTATTACACCCTAAACTATGACGAAGCCGCAGATGTCTGGAGTGGTTATGCCGTGACCACGTTCGTGGGCGGCAGTAACATCCCGGATAAGGGCTTTACCGGCGAGGGTGGCAGCACGCTTTGGCAGTTCACCGAAAATCAGAAATTCCTGGCATTCTACTATGACTATGCCGGTAACTGCTCGGCTTACGAGTTCCGGGGCGGCGATTACATGGCGGAGTATGTTGACCTGACCGCCGAAAAGACTACCATCAATCTGGGCGAAACGCTGACCATCACCGATGTGGCAGAAAATGAGTTCAACACCACACTGTCCTGGCAGGTCTCTGACCCCACTGTTGCCTCCATTGTGGAAAGCGACGGACACAGCGTCACCATTCAGGCTTTGGCACAGGGCACGGTCACCGTCACCGGCGGATTCATCTCTATGGGTACGGTGGTCGGTGAAACCCTGGAAATTCAAGTGGTAGACCCTGAATTTGAAGCACTGCGGGAGAAGTTTGTGGATGTCCCCGGTCACTGGGCTGAGGAAGATATTCTCGCCGCCGTCTATCATGGTCTGTTTAAGGGCATGGACGAGACTCATTTTGCTCCCAATGCCGCCACCACCCGTGGGCAGCTTGTGACCATCCTCCACCGGACAGCAGGCGAGCCGGAGTCCACCAAGTCCGCAACATTCCGGGATGTGCGGGAGAATGCCTACTATGCCGAAGCTGTGGCCTGGGCTGCGGAAAATGGCATTGTCACCGGTCACAGCGAGACGGTCTTTGCTCCCAATGAGGTCATCACCCGGGAGCAGTTGGTCACCATGCTGTACCGCTATGCCCAGTATGCGGGTCTGGATACCTCTGCCCGGGCTGACCTCGGCGGGTACACCGATGCCGATACGGTCAGCGACTATGCCTGTGAAGCCTTCTCTTGGGCTGTCGCTACCGGTCTGGTCAATGGCACCACCGAGACAACCCTGACTCCCCGTGGCACTGCCACCAGAGCCCAGAGCGCAACCGTTCTGATTCGCTTTCTGGCTTTCTGAGCCTTTGTCTCCTTTACAGGGGCGGCCTGTCCTCTTTTGGGCAGGTCGCTCCCCCAGTCAGCTTCATTTGTTCTTGCAACATAAGGGAAATCCTGCTATAATATGCCATACGATGAGACAGAGAGGAACAAGACTATGGAAGTGATCGTCAATGACCAGCCCTGCCTGCTTACGGAGACGTTGTCGCTGGTTCATGCCTGGTTTAATGATATCCGTCTGGAAGAATTGACGGTAGATAACGACCCCTGTTGTATTCCGGCGGCAGAACTGCGGCAGATTCAGCAGGAGGTCTGCGGGGATTTGGATATGCAGGATGAGGAACTGCGTTTCTATTTTAAGGGTATCCCCATTAAGACCAAGGCGGAGAAATCCATATCCAGTTTGGCCTTCAATCTGCTGCATACCGGTCAGACCCATGTCCATTTCCGGGTTTCCGATGCCATTGCGGCGCTGAAGCAGTCTTGGCGGGTTGGCCCAAAATACTTCCACGTCTCCGGCATGGATGTCCATGGGCTTCGGACTGAAGCCACGGAGCAATTCACCAGTCTGGCCACCGAGATTGGAAAACTGCCCGTCCCCCAGGACTATCAGCTTAAGCTGGTGGATGGCTACGCCCGCTTTGAGACGCATCTGGACAGGCTGGAGGAGATTTTGACCCCGCTGGCAGAGAAACTACAGCCACTGCTCATGCCATGGGTGGAGCGAACTGCATCCAGAAGGCAGGAGTGGCGGGAATTTCTGGCCAGCGAGGGCGCAATGGAGTGGATTTGGACGCTGTGCGACCTTGCCCATGAGAAGATTGAGAAGCTGACCCTGACCATATACTATCTGACAGCAATACACGGTGGCGGGCATTATCAGTCCCCGCCGCTGGAGCTGTGTCTGTATCTGGGTGCGGCTTTCCAGCCCGGTCGGCTGCGGGACAGAGGGAATTCTCCCCTCAATGACGGCGAATACACCGCCCTCCGCCTCTTAACCCGCCAGGAGTGCGTAGACATCTTCCGCACCACCCGACAAAAGCCCAAGTGCATTCAGGACCTGGCTCAGGAGCTGAACATGAACCCCGGCACGGTCTTCCGCAACGTCAACAGTATGTTTAACGTGGGCCTGCTGAAGCTGGAAATTATCTCCGGGCGCAACTACTATTGGGCCAATATCCCGAGGATGGAGAAAATGACCGAGCATCTGGTGCGCTACCTCAAAGAATGACGAAATCAGCCGGACAGACCCCGATTTTGGGCGTTTGTCCGGCCGTTTTTGCCCCGGAAGCTGTTTTTTCTCCCCATACCCCGGAAGAAAAATGCAATTGGGTCTTGACATTTGAGAGAATTCACATTAAAGTAAAAGCTAAGACCGGGAAACCACGAAAGGGGTATGGCCATGGAGTACGAAATCACGAGCAAGCCACTGATGTTGCAGGAGACAGTCGCCATGCTGTATAAGTACGTCAATGGCATCAGCTTTCGGGATATTCTGTCCCGGAAGAAGTTCTTCGCCGGAAGCGAAGTGACGGAGAATATGATTCGCCGCATGGACCGCCTGCAACAAATCATGGAGGAACTCTGCGGCCACCTGAATCCCATGGATGCCCGGTTGCAGCAGTTTTTCGCCCGAATCGATGCCGACTCAGAAGATGTCTGCGTGGCCCAGCTCATGACCTATTCCTTCTGCCGCCTGAGCCATCCCGGCCTGCGGGAGAATGCGGAGCAGATTTGCCGCTTCTGGGCAGAAGCGCAGAAAGAGGGGAAATGGCTGACCCCCGAGAGCAAAAGCACCATTCTCCTCAGCGACCGCCCCGGCTCTCCCGGTGACCTGTTTGAGCAGGTCTGCCATCTGCCGTACCCGGCGGAGTCCCAGATTGTCCTGTACCGGGCTCTGCGGAACTTCAATGATACAATGGCAGAGCTGGTCGCCATCACTGAGCCACTGGCCCAGAAGCTGGAGACCATTTACCAGCAGGAGTCCTGGCTTCTGGAGGATTTTGCGGTCTATTGGCAGGAGGTTTTTGGTAAGTCCCACCCCAAAGAGATCGCCCGGGAGATTCTCGGCTATGGGCAGACTCCCGGCATCCCCGGGAAAACCGTGGTGCAGCCGCTGCTGATGTCCTGCAACTTCGTGGCGTTCGGTACGGATCAGTTTGGACAGGAGCATTATAATCTGCTGATGCTGGGCATCAATGCCTCTGCCAACAGCCACCTGCGCCGGAGAAACAACGACCTGGACGGCATCAGCCTGATTCTCAAAGCAGTGGCGGACAGAAGACGGCTGGAAATCCTCCAGCGGCTCAGTAACGGCCGCTCCTACTGCCATGAGCTGGCGGAGGTGATGGAAATGGACTCCGGCAATATGTCCCGGCACTTGGCACTGCTGAACAATTATGGCTTCCTTCACCAGGAGCGGGAGGCAACCATCAACTATTATGAAACCAATGCACAGGCACTCCGGGATTTTCTGCATCTGGTGGAAAGTACCTTGTTGCCTTAAGATAAAGCGAGAGAAAATATCAGCGCAAAGTAGAAATCTTAAAATATTGCACCGGAAGTCTGCGGGGAAGTCTGCGGCTTCCGGTGCTTGCTTTTGCTCAGGGCGAAGGTGTGTGGAAAAATTTGTGGTTTTGTGATAAAGTAAAACTTGACTTATGCCCATAATTGTGGTATAGTGCGTGTAAACGCAGATGAACGTGCGTGTTATCGCAGGAATATGGGATTCCGGCCAAAGGAAATCCACTCTGGTATTTGGAGCCACCGGCTCTGGATATAAATTATACAAAGGAGTGCTACCCATGAAGAAATCGTTATCCAAGCGTATGCTCTCCGCACTGCTGGCTTTGGTCATGCTGCTGTCCTTTGCTGTGCCTGTTCAGGCTGAGGCAGAGAACAACACTGACCTGGCGTTCCGGCAGGTGGACAACAACAAGGTCACGGCCGATCCCCTGACCGAAGTTGCTGAAACCAATGCGGAAACAGAACCCCAATACGCAACCACCGATGTGGTCCGTGTATCCATCATTCTTGCGGAAGAATCCACCGTTCAGGCCGGCTATTCCGTGGAGAATATCGCCCGGAATGCCGAGGCTATGGCCTATCGTGCTTCTCTGGAGAAAGAACAGGCCGCAGTTACTGCCGCCATCGAAAAAGCCACCGGCGCAGAACTGGACGTGGTCTGGAATCTGACTCTGGCGGCAAACCTGATCTCTGCCGATGTGGAGTATGGTCAGATTGAGACCATCGAGGCCACGGCCGGCGTTCAGAAGGTCGCTCTGGAGACCCGCTATGAGCCCGCCGTTCTGGAGGGTGAGGGCGTGGTCAACCCCAATATGGCCACCTCCATGGACCAGATCGGCTCCGCTGCTGCATGGGCAGCCGGTTATACCGGTGCAGGTACCCGGATCGCCATCATCGATACCGGTACGGACTCTGATCATCAGTCCTTCAGCAATGAGGCTTTCCTCTATTCTCTGGAGAAGCAGGCCGAGATGAAGGACATGGACGCTGAGGAATATATCGAGTCCCTGAATCTGCTGGATATGGAAGAAATCGCTTCCGTGGCAGAGGAGCTGAATGTGGAGCTGGATTTGACCCAGATGTTCACCAACGAAAAGTTGCCCTTTAACTATAACTACATTGACAAGGGCTATGACGTCACCCATGACAATGATGCTCAGGGTGGTCACGGCTCTCACGTTGCCGGCATTGCCGCCGCCAACAGCCATGTCTCCGATGGCAATGGCGGTTTCAGCCATGCGCTGGAGTCCGTGATGGTGCAGGGTGTTGCTCCCGATGCCCAGATCATCACCATGAAGGTCTTCGGCAAGAGGGGCGGCGCCTATGATTCCGACTATATGGCCGCTGTGGAAGATGCCGTGATTCTGGGCTGTGACGCCATTAACCTGTCCCTGGGTACCACCTATACCGGTTATGGCCGCTCCTTCACGGCGGAGTATCAGCTCATCATGGAGAATCTGGTGAATGCCGGTGCGGTTTTGTGCGCCGCCGCCGGTAATCAGGGCGCATGGCCGGAGTACTTCTATAACCAGGCTGGCCCGAACACCTCTATTGTCGCGCTGGTTGGCGCATGGAGACCCATTGGCAAGTATATGTATGCCGAAGACGTGAACATGGCTACCCATGGCGCGCCCGGTACTTATACCAATACTCTGGCGGTGGCCTCCGTGGAGAATGCCGGCCTCATTGGTTACTACCTGAAGTCCGGCGATGATGTGATCATTTATAACAACTACCAGCCCAGTGCCTATGGCATGGACGACTTCTTCACCCTGGCCGGTGACCATGAATATGTGATGATTGACGGCCTGGGCTATGCTGAGGACTGGGATGTTGTTGGCGACGCACTGGAGGGCAAGATTGCCATCGTCTCCCGTGGCGATAACAGCTTCGTGGAGAAGGCCACCAATGCCGTCAATGCCGGTGCCATTGCCACCATCATTTACAACAACCAGCCCGGTGTTATCGGCTGTGACATGACCGGTTACACCAAGACCAACCCCACCGTCTCCATTACCCAGGGTCAGGCGAAGGTGATTCGCAATAACTCCACCCCCGTCACCGATGACGCGGGCAACGTGCTGTACTATACTGGCAGCCTCTACATCGGCGAGAAGGCCGATGCCGGCGCAGGCTCTACCTATGCTGATGGTCAGACTATGGCCAACACCTCCGGTTGGGGCGGCACAGGTACGCTGCTGATTAAGCCGGAGATTGCCGCTCCCGGCGGTGCCATTTACTCCGTCAATGGCGAAAATGGCGCTTATATCACCATGTCCGGTACTTCCATGGCCTCTCCTCAGGTGGCAGGTATGACCGCTCTGGTTATGCAGTACATCAAGGAAAATGGTCTGGATGAGAAGACCGGTCTGACGGTCCGTCAGCTCACCCAGAGTTTGCTGATGTCCACTTCTGAACCCATGATCGATGTGAACTCCGGTGTGTACTACCCCGTTCTGCAGCAGGGCTCTGGTCTGGCCAATGTGTCCTCCGCCATCTCTGCCGACAGCTACATCCTCATGGATGAAAAGGCTACCGACTCCTGGGCTGACGGCAAGGTCAAGGCTGAGCTGGGCGATGACCCCCAGCGCACCGGCAAATATGAATTCTCCTTCGACCTGTATAACATGAGACCGGAAGAGAATGCCTTCTCCCTGACGGCCAGCTTCTTTGCACAAGATGCCTTTGAAGACTATGCCAACTGGGACATGAACCCCGAAGAAACCGCCATGTATATGGATTACCTCTGCACCATCCTGGCCGCCAACGTGACCTGGAGTGTGGATGGTGAGAATGTGGTGCCCACCTTCGGCGTGGTGCAGGGTATGGACTTTGACGGCAACGGCTCTGTCAGCGTCGATGACGGTCAGGCTCTGCTGGACTATGCCGTTGGTGCTGTTGACAGCATCCATTGCGGACATCTGGCCGACCTGGATGAAGACGGCGATGTGGATACCCACGACGCTTATCTGTTCTTCAAAGCCTTCAGCACCGGTCTGGTCATGGTCCCCGGCGAGGGCAAGGTGCGCGTCACCGTTTCTGCCCAGCTCACCGAGGAGCAGATCGCCTGGCTGGAGGAGTGCTATCCCAATGGTACTTACATTCAGGGCTATGTCTTCGCTGAGAGCATGGCCACCACTGAGGGTATGCCCGGTACCGTCCACTCCATCCCCGTTCTGGCCTTCTATGGAAGCTGGACCGATCCGTCCATGTTCGACGGTGAATATTTGGATTACAGATACAACGATATGGAGCGGGTGCCTTACTTCTCCGATGGCACCGGTATCGGTCTGATGTATCCCGGCGACGACAAGAATGTCTATTATTTCTCCGGTAACCCTGTGGTGGCTGACCCTGTCTATCTGCCCGAGCGTAATGCCGTTTCCAATAACACCATCATTGCCGGCCCCATCTTCACCGCGATCCGCAATGCGGCTGCCTGCCGTCTGCTGGTTAAGAATGAGACCACCGGCGAGACACTCTATGAATATGTGGAAAACGGTCTGATTATCTCCCCCATGATCAACGCAATTTGGCTGGAGCGGGTGAATCTGCTTCTGCAGGCCAATGTGGCGCTGAAAACCGCCAAGTCCGGCGATATGATCTCCGTGGAGTTTGACCTTGCGCCTGAGTATTACATGGATGCCGAGGGCAATGTGGACTGGGATGCTCTGGGTGATGGTGCCCGCATCGGCGCGACCGTTACCGTGGACAGCACTGCCCCTGTGATTGAGAATGTCTTTGTGGAGCAGACCAGCGGTCATGCGCTGGTGGTCAATGCCTCCGATAATCAGTATGTGGCCGGTATTGCCCTCTTTAATGACCAGGGCTCTGCCCTCTATGATCTCACCGGCTCTATCGCTGACATTCAGCCCGGCGAGACCGGTCAGTATGTCCTGAGTCTGGCAGAGCTTCTGCGGATGGCCCCCACCGTTGGTGACAAGCAGGTGGTCTATCTGCAGGTCTATGACTACGCCAACAATATGACCACCTATGAGGTGGATGTCAGTGTCCTGATGAAGGAAGCGGACTATACCGGCATGTGGGTCGGCTTCTCTGATGGTGGCGGCACGGTTACCGGTGCCCCCGGCGAGCCCAGTGTTTATGGCGATGGCCTGTACAACCGCTGGTTCTCCTTCGTCCCCGAGAAGCTGTACTTCAGCTCTCCCTATAATGAAACGCAGAGCGGTTGGTTCGACGATGAATACCGTCAGGACCTGCGCCGCAGTCAGGAAGTCATGGTCCATCGTGCGGCCTATGCCAACGGTTATGTCTTCAGCATCGGTCGGGATGACTATATGTATGTCTCCACCATGAGCGACCTGACCAACTATCAGAAGGTCTGCTACTTCGGAGACGAGTTCAAGTACACCGATGTCACCGGTCTGGCCTTCAACCATGCCGACGGTCAGCTCTATCTGATGCGCCGGATTAAGCACAGCTCCGGTTACTATGACACTTATGAGCACATCTTTACCGTTGACCCCGTCACCGGCGAGATGACGGAGCAGTATGTCCTCAGCAACATCTATAACCCCTTCAAGAGCTCGACCAACGAATACGAGCGGCTCAGCGGTCTGGCCATCGACGGCGAGGGCAACTTCTATGGTCTGACCTCCAGTTGGTACTATGGCGAAGCGGAATACCTCTATACCTGGACCAGCGATATGGCGGTTAACGGTGTGATTGACGGTCTGAAGCCCATCAACAACAGCGTAGACGGCTATATCTTCACGGAATACTATCCCGATCCCGGTGACCGTGATGTCCGCGGTATGTACAACCATCTGGCCTGGGACTTCGAGAATGACCGGCTTCTGGGTGCTGTCCAGTGGTCCGAGAGTGACAACTGGGAATACAATGTCCTGCTGGAGTTCGATCTGGAAACCGGTAAGGGCACTCTGGTCTCCGACTATGACGGCGGTCTGGCCGATTTGGAGAACAACCGCCCCATCAAGTCCCTGTTCGGTTATGCCACCCATGCCATGTTCTTCACCACCAATTCGGATATTCCCCTCGTCATGAACAACGCGCAGACGCCCTTCAATGTTACCATGAGCCAGACTGAGGCAGAGGGCCTCCGTGGCGGAATGGTGGATCTGGATGTGGATGTTTATCCCTGGACCATGGTGGACAAGTCCGTCACCTGGACCACCAGTGACCCCAGCATTGCCACCGTGGACGAAAACGGCGTGGTGAATCTGGTTGGCGTAGGCACTGCCACCATCACGGCCGCCTCCAACGTCAATCCCCAGATTCAGGCCACCTGTCAGGTGACTTCCTTCCTGCCCGATCTGAATGTCCGTGGTCTGTTCACCACCAATGACGGCGCATACTGGTCTGAGTTCAACCCCGCCAATATGCCCAACGTCACCACCCTCAGCGGCAAGGTGGACAGCTACCAGGCCGGCACGCTGGTCGGCAATACCATTTACACCCATGACGGCAAGAACCTCTATGCCATCGACCCCATCACCTTCACCGCCACCAAGGGCATTGAACTGGCTGATGAACTGATTTGGGCGGATGCCTCCGCAGTCTCCATGGGTGGCAAGGATTATATCTTCAGCCTGTGTATGGACGGCACCGGCACATACCTCATTGACCCCGCCACCGGTGAGAAAGTCTTTGACATCTTCATGGGCGAGGAATATGACCTGCTGGATGACCCCGGCGTGGCTGTGGACATCAACCTGAATGAAGACCGCAGCAGACCCGACAGAGGCCGCTATGTCTTCAATGGCTATGTGCTGACCGAGAGCGGTACGCTGTACAGCGCATCGTATGACGGCATGGGACGTGGTACAGAAATCATGGACTTCTTCCCCGACGGTCTGCGGGAAGTGGGCAACACCGGCCTCGCCATCAGCGGCAAGGTCTCCATGGAATACGATGCCGAGACCGGCTATGTCCTGCTGGCTGTGGAAGAAGCCAATGGCGTTAAACTCTATGCCGTTGATACAACCAATGCGTCGGTTGCGGATCTGGGTACATTCTCCAATGCCAAGTCTGTAGTTTCCCTGTATCTGCCTGCCGCCGACAGCGAGGGCAAGGGCACCAATATCGTCGCGCCTGCCAATGAGACTTCCCTGCAGCCCAACAGCGGCTATCAGGTGGAGTACAAGGAATCTGTGGTCACCGTGGACGTAACCGCCGAGGCGACCTCCAACAACGGCAAGACCGTCGTCACCTGGGATACCGACAAGCTGGCGCTGGAGTCTGCTGATGTTCTGGGCGACCACATCAGCACCATCCAGGAGGAAGGCAAGTTTACGCTGGGCTATGTCTCCATGGACGGCATTCTGAAGGGCAACACCACCGCCAAGCTGACCTTCAATGTTCTGGAGGCTGAGGATACCGAAGTCTTCGTGGAATACGAGGAAGTCAACAACAATTCCGGCACGGCTGAGGTCATCTTCGTCACCTTCGACCACAGCAATACTGAGGTTCGTGGCGCTATTGATGCCACCTGCACCGAAGATGGCTACACCGGCGATACCTACTGTCTGGACTGCGGCAAGCTGGTTGCAGAGGGCGAAGTCATCCCCGCCACCGGTCACACCGGGGAGCTGGTGGGCGTTATCCCCGCCACCTGCACCAAGGATGGCTATACCGGCGATCTGGTTTGCTCCGTCTGCGGCGAGTTGCTGGAGAAGGGCGAAGTCATTCCCGCGCACTGCGCCTCCCAGGACTACAGCGACCTGAATGTGAACGCATGGTATCACGAATACACCGATTATGTTATTGCCAACGGCCTCATGAATGGTGTTGGCGGCGGCAAGTTCAACCCCAACGGCACCGTTGACCGCGCCATGATGGTCACCGTCCTGTACCGGATGGCTGGTGAGCCTGAAGTCACCGGCGAAACCAAGTTTGCCGATGTGAAGGCAGACCAGTGGTACACCGATGCCGTCATCTGGGCGGAAGAAACCGGCATTGCCAAGGGCATGACCGAGGACACCTTCGCCCCCGGCGCAACCGTGACCCGTGAGCAGGCGGCTACCTTCCTGTACCGCTATGTCACCGAATATCTGGGCGTTGAGGCCATTGAAGGCGCTGACCTGAGTCAGTTTAAGGATGCTTCCGCCATCTCCGGCTATGCCAAGGAAGCTATGGCCTGGGCAGTTGCCGAGGAACTGTTCGAAGGCTTTACCGATGGCACCATCCAGGCCCGGGAAACCCTGACCCGTGTGCAGCTCGCCAAGCTGCTGACTGTGCTGGATCAGGCATTCTAAAGCGGTTTCATGTATTACCCCCTTTCTGTAATGGGCTGCCCCTGCGGATTTTTCCGTGGGGGCGGTTCCCGTTTATCCGGTTGACAGTGGCGGCTAAGGGGCGTATAATGAAGGAAAACCAGTAAATTGGAGGTGCGCCATGCCCCTTTCTGCCCATTTCCCGGTGTGGGACAAGCTGACAGCCAGTCAACAGGATAGAATCAGCAGTTCCGCTTTCCGGAAGACCTTCACCAAAGGCACAATCGTCCACAATGGCTCGCTGGACTGCGCCGGACTGATGCTGATTCGCTCAGGACAGCTCCGGGCTTACATCCTCTCCCCGGAGGGGCGGGAAATCAGCATTTACCGGCTCTTTGACCTGGATGTATGTTTGTTTTCTGCCTCCTGCATCATGAATAACATTCAGTTTGAGGTATTCATTCAGGCGGAAAAGGATACGGAGGTCTGGATTATCCCGCCTTGGCAGTACAAAAAGCTCATGGAGGAATCCGCACCGGTGGCCAATTATACCGGCGACCTGATGGCCAGTCGCTTCTCTGAGGTGATGTGGCTCATTGAGCAGATCATGTGGAAACGGTTTGACCAGCGGCTGGCATCATTCCTTCTGGAAGAATGTGCCATTGAGGGAACAACGCAACTGAAGCTGACCCATGAGTTGATTGCCAACCACATGGGCTCTGCCCGGGAAGTGGTGACCCGGATGCTCCGCTACTTCCAGAGTGAGGGCATGGTGAAGCTCAGCCGGGGCGGGGTGGAGGTGCTGAACCGGAAACGGCTGGAGGAATTGCGGGAAGAATAAAAAACGGACCTGTTGCGGGATGTACCTCCTCAACAGGTCCGTAATTTAGATGGAGTCGGTTTCCAGGGAATCATCGGCAAAGCACAGACCGAGATTGGTGTGCCGCTCCAGAGAATTCAGCCCCGACTTGATATACTGCCAAGAGTCTGAATACCCGCCCTGAACGGAGAATGCCGATTGGGAAATGAAGCGAACGAAGTCCGGGACTTTTCCTTTGTACTGTTTGGCGAAGCGGAATGCATCGGTTTCCTTTTCTTCGTCGGTGGTGTTGAGTTTATTGTACAGCACATGGTCCAGATTGCAGGAGAGATAGAATATGCGATAGGGGATACCCCAGATGCTCTTTGTGGAGGAGAGCTTGTCCAGATTGGCCCGCTTCTGCCGGTTTCGGTGTTCAATGCCGGTTTTGTTGCAGGTTCGGATTGCGGTTTGGGTATATATTGGGCTGGCGGCTAAGGCATCTTCAATAATGAATTCATCGCCGATATAAGCGCCGTCCGTATCCGTCAGGTGGATAATCTCCTGAAAGTGCAGCTTTTCCAGATGGTTGTCTCGGGCGTACTTCCGTATCTCGGCGGCGACCCGGGTCAGAATGTTTTCCGGTTTTGCCCCGGATTCTGTGGTAATGTCCCGCCGGAGAATCTGCACATAGACCGGGCGGGGGGCGTAATACTGGTTCAGCAGTAAACCAAGGGCAGTATCATCCGAAGGACCTTCCACAATGACGAAGACGATTCTCTTACGCGCCACCAAAATCACCTGCTTCCCGGAAGGCGAAGGCAATCTCATAGTTGTTGGTGGGGTCGTAGATTTCCTCGCTTTGCTCTCCCAAAACAATGTCCCGGTAGTAGAAATCCCGGAGGTTGTGGTTGTTCTTGACATTGCACAGCCGGATATAGCGGTTATCCGGATTGGTTGTGGTGAAGGCGATAAAGCCCCGGTCCAGTGTCTCCAACGGACGGAGATTATGGGAGGTGAAAATCAATTGCCCCTTTCCTTTTTCGGAAATGATGCGCAGGAGCTCGCCCAGCAGGTACTCAAAAACGCCGGAATCCAGCTCATCAATGGCCACGGTAACGGAGGGCCTGTTATATACCGCAATCAGCAGATGCATGATGGAAATCATCTTTTTGATGCCCTCCGACTCATATTGCAGGGAGATGGCTTTTCCGTTTTTGTTGGACAGCAACTGGAACCGGACACCGGTTGCGCCGTTTTTCAGAAGCTGTGTCCCCAGATGCTTTTGTCCAATGGTTAAGCCGGGGACGATTTTCTCCAGAACGATATTCATGTCGGCGATAACCGTCTTGACCACCTCATAAGCCTCCTGGGTGACGGTGGCGGTTCCGTTGAGGGGGATGGTGATGTTGCCCAGAGTGGCGGCGTGTTCCCCTTCATACCGGAAAGTCAGGGGCAGAGCATCCATGCTGATCATGCCCGCTGTGGTGGTGCCAATGACAAACAGCTCCAGATTACCAAAGTCGACCAGACTGTTGAGCATGAACAGGTGATGGGGGTCGGTGCAATTGTTCCGGACAGCGGTCAGCAATTCTCTGGAGAAGATAAAGGATCTGGACGTGAGCGCAGTGAGTTTTTTGGTCACCAGCAAGTCTGTGACGGTCTCTTTGTTTCCCCCGGTCAACGCATTGAGCTTGGGTTCCGGACCAAAGATAGCGCCTTTACCGGTATCAATAATAGGAATGATTTTCAATTTGCTGTTATCACAGAGGCAGGTATAGGAGAGAACCTCACCGAAAATGGTGGCTCTGATTTGCTCCTTTTCATCGGCGGGCAGCTCGGTGTTGTGCTGTTCGTCGTTCCAGTCCCGGCGGAGATGGAGTTCATAAACCGCAGAGTAAGACACGCCGGTGGACACATCGGTTATCTTGAAGCTGTATTTCAAGGTGGCGTATTCTGCATCCACATGGACATAATCCGCCATAGAGGCTGGGACAGATTTCCCGGAGAGGGCAAACTTCAGCAGGGACAAGGCATTGATGAGGGCTGTTTTTCCAGAACCATTTTGTCCATACAGCCCCAGAATGCTTGCGGCATAGGGCTTGCGTGGATTGGAAAAGGTTAGACTTCCTTGCCGGACATTTTTGAAGTTCTGAATTTCGATGCGCTCAATACGCACAACCGCATTTTTCATGGAGTATCACCTCGTTCTCAGGATGGAATGATTATACCATAGAGGTCTAAGAAATACAAGCTATGTAACAAGAAAACTGCATTTTTTGTTTCGATTTTCTCCATCATATAGGTATTCCTGCTTGCTGAACTGAATTGGACAAAGAAGAAGACCTGCTGCGGCGTATTCCTCCGGTCAGCAGGTCGTTTTGTTACAGCATCTGTAAAATCGCCGCCTTAGGTCTTGCGCCGGTTGCCCGGTTAATGACCTCTCCATGCTCCATGACCATGAGGGTGGGGATACTCATGACCTGATACCGGCTGGCCAGCTCCTGTTCTTCGTCCACGTTGATTTTGACCACCTTCACATCGGGGCGTTCCCGGGCGATTTCCTCCACCAGCGGCACAACCATGCGGCAGGGGCCGCACCAGGGTGCCCAGAAATCCACCAGTACCTTACCCTCGGCGTTCATAACTTCTTCCTGAAAATTCTCCTGACGAACATTGATTGCAGACATTCTTTTGTCCTCCTTGTGTTATTTATGATCATAGGATACCCGATTTTTCCGGGATTTTCTGTGACTTGGTCACAAAATCCAATTTATGTCCTGGCCATGCCGTCTACGCTCAGCACCACACCGGTGATGTAGGAGGCCTCATCAGAGGCCAGGAAGACGAAGGCGTTGGCAATATCCTCCGGCTGTCCCAGACGTCGCAGGGGGATCTGCCGGATCATGGGGTCGATCACCGCTTTTGGTACAGCCTTCATCATATCGGTCTCGGTAATGCCGGGTGCCACGGCATTGACCCGGATCCCCTTGGGACCCAACTCCCGGGCCAGAGAGACGGTGAGACCATTGACGGCGAATTTGGAGGCGGGATAGGCGATGCCGCTGGGCTGACCATAGATGCTGACCATGGAGGAGGTGGAGAGGATGACCCCACTGCCCCGGGCCACCATGCACTCGCTGGCGGCTCTGGTGGCGTTGAATACTCCCTTGACATTCAGGTCCATAACTTTGTCAAAGGCCTCCTCGGTGTACTCGGTGAAGGGTGTGCTTTCGGAGACACCGGCGTTGTTCACCAGAATATCCACACAGCCATAGCGCGATGTCGCCTCCCGGAAAGCCGCCCGGACAGAACTCAGGCTGGACAGGTCTGGACTGATGCCGGCCACTGTGGCTTCGGGGTATTTCTCCCGCAGCCGGGCTACGGCCTGGTCAGCGGAATCCTGCGAACTGGCGGTGAGGATGACGGTAGCCCCCTCCTGTAAAAAACGCTCGGCGGTGGCGTAGCCGATGCCACGGCTGCCGCCGGTGATGATGGCAACTTTATCTTTGAGTCTCATGGGATGTTCCTCCTTGTGTGTTCTTTATGGTAACAGTATACCTCGGAGGAGGTGGGTTTTCTGTGACCAGGTCACCATTTGGGCATAAAAAGAACCCCCTCTGAACCACATGGATTCAGAGAGGGGAGATCAAACACGATAATGCGGATTACAGGGCCTTCTTGGCCATCTCGACGACAGCGGCGAAAGCGGTGGGATCCTGAATGGCCATCTCGGACAGGCTCTTGCGGTTCATCTCGACACCGGCCTTCTTCAGACCGTTCATGAACCGGGAGTAGTTCAGACCGTAGGGGGCCACGGCGGCGGACAGACGGGTGATCCACAGGCGGCGGAAGTTTCTCTTCTTCTGCTTGCGGCCGACATAGGCGTAAACGCCGGACTTCATGACGGCCTGCTTGGCCATCTTAAAGTGGGTGGACTTGGAACCCCAGTAGGACTTTGCCAGCTTCAGGGTCTTATTTCTTCTCTTGCGCGTCATCATTGCGCCTTTAACTCTTGCCATTGCTCAATATCCTCCTATTACACGTCATTCCCCTGATTACTTGTAGGGGATCATTTTCTTGATGGCGTCCACGTTGGTCACATCGGCGTAAGCGGTGCTACGCAGATGGCGGGTCCGCTTGGTGGTCTTCTTGGTGAGGATATGGCTCTTGAACGCATGGGCTCTCTTAACCTTACCGTTGGCGGTCAGGTTGAATCTCTTCTTAGCACCACTGTGGGTCTTCAGCTTGGGCATGGTTGAAACTCCTTCCGTATCGAAAAACTTTTGGATTATTTGCTGGCTTTGGGGGAGAGGAACATCGTCATGAAGCGACCATCCAGCTTGGGGTTCTTCTCCATGGTTGCGACCTCGGTGCAGGCGGCGGCGAAGTCCATGAGGAGCTTCTCACCGATATTGGTGTGCGCCATCTCTCTGCCGCGGAAGCGAACGGAGACCTTGACCCGGTTGCCATCGCTCAGGAAACGCTGGGCGTTCTTGATCTTGGTATTCAGATCGTTGGTGTCGATGCCCGGGGACATACGGATCTCTTTGACCTCCACCACCCGCTGATTCTTCTTGGCTTCCTTCTCCCGCTTCTTCTGGTCGAAGCAGAATTTACGGTAGTCCATGATTTTGCAGACGGGGGGAACCGCGTTGGGAGAAATCTTGACCAGATCCAGGTCCTGCTCAGCGGCCATACGCTGTGCCTCCTGACTGGAGACGATACCCAGCATAGCGCCGTCTGCGCCAATCAGACGAACTTCTTTGTCCCGGATTTCCTCATTGAGCTGATGATCTAATTTGCCGATGGAAAACACCTCCAAATATAAACAGAAAAGCGGATGCCGCAAGCACCCGCCACACAACAAAGCCCCCGGAAACGCCGGGCGCAGATGTCCATGTTAACCTCTTGAGCGATCATCTAAGGATGCGGGAGGTGAGGCGGGTAATCGGCCTTCTTTCTTTTGCGGATAAAGTATACCACATCTTATGCGGCTTGTCAAGGATTATTTTTGGACTTTTTGGGAGATTGGGGCAGGACACAACTGACGCAACCCTCGTTTCACGGACAACCAACTTTATCCATAAAAAAACCACGCCGAAGCGTGGTTTGGTGGAGACTACTGGACTCGAACCAGTGACCTCTTGCGTGTGAAGCAAGCGCTCTAACCAGCTGAGCTAAGCCTCCGAGGACTTTGATATTGTACCACATATTTTCAAAAAGTCAAGCCCTATTTTTGATTTTTTTGCGGAGATGATTGGGGGGCATTTGCGATCCCCCTACTGGGTTCCGGGGCGGTTCATGTGCGCCATGACCACAAATTGCCCCGCCTGCCGGGAAATTTCCAGACTGCCGTGATACCGCTCCACGCATCTTTGGACATTGCCCAGTCCATAACCCCTGCGCCCATCCCGGTGGGGTTTGTCCTCTGCCGGAGATACCGGGTTTTCCAGCCGGTAATACAGAATATCATGGTGCTGCCGCAGCCGCAAATCAATCTGCCGCTCAGCAACTGGCAGAGCCCGGCAGGCTTCCAGAGCATTGTCCATGGTGTTGCCAAGGATCACATAGAGGTCTGCCACAGAAACAAATACCGGCTCCGGCACCTGAACGCTCAGATGCAAGGTGACTCCTGCCGCTTTGGCCATCTGGGCGTACTCATTGAGAATCACATTCAGCACCCGCTCGCCCACATCCACAATATCTGAGGCAGAAGATACCATGGCCTTCAGCCGCTCCAAAGTCTCGCCGGGAGAACCCTCAACCTGAGCCGCCCGAATGTATTTGTCCATATCGTGCCAAAGCGCCCGGGTTTGGGCTTGTTTGGCTTGGAGCTGGGTATAGTATTCTTCCTGCAGGGCATAGTGTTGCTCCCGCAGTTTTTCCTCCTGAATGGATTGAGATTGCTGCTGCATCTTTTGTCCTGCCAGCAAGACCTGCCAACAGCAGTACAACAGCCAGACCAGACAGAAGAAGACCAGCACCACAGCACTCTCGTGCGCCCGAAGACGGATGATTTCCTCGCTGAGCACCACCGCCACCAGCCAGCAGGGAATCAGCGGCAACAAGGGTTTTGGTGTACTTCTCCATTGTCCGTTGGTCAGGGCCGCACAGACCACCAACGCAAAGAGACAGGTTAGCTCTGGCCCTGCAACCGTGGTTGCGGTCAGGTCAGGGAACGTTCGCCGCAGTAAGAAGCCCACACCAAGGGAAGCGGCGCGCAGTATCCCGGCCAGCAGGGAAGTGCCAAAAATCTCTGCAGTGGTGGCTTCCTTGAACTGCCAGACCAACACCCCCGCTGCGGGCATCCACAGCAGGGTCGGCATCCAGAAAGAGGGAAGAATCAGCTTCGCACCACCCATTATGGTGGCGCACAGAATCAGCCAGACCAGCTTTTCCGGTCCGGCTTTCTTTTTCTCCAAAAAGCGACTGCCCAGCAGAAACCACAGCAGACTCATGGCAACCACCGCAGAAACCATTTTCGCAAAAACCGCCATGCCTTACACCCCCAAAAACTGATGAAACCGGTGAATAAACTCCTGCCGTTTCCGGCGGCTGATGGGGATGCTGATGCCGTCCGTCATGCGAACCGACTGGTCAGTAACGGCGGCCACATGGAGCAGATTCACAATGTAGCTCTGATGGGTTGCGCAAAAGTACCGCTCCGGCAGTCGGGTTTGCAAGTCCCGGAGGGGATAGCGAATGGCGTGCGTTCCCTCCCGGGTGTGCAGGATGGTCTGATGCCGGAAAACTTCGGCATAGAGAATATCCCCTGCCGCCAGCACATAGGTTGTCCCGTCTACGGTGATGGACACTCTGCCACCAAAAAGCTCCTCCCTGACGGCCACCATGGCCTCATGAAGCGTTGGGGCTGTCAGGGGTTTCAGCAGATACCGCAGGGCCAAGCCATAGCCCCGGATGGCATAAGCCGCAGAGCCGGTCACAAAGAGGATAATGGGGTGAGGCTCTTGCCGGATGAGTCGCTGGGCAATTTCATACCCATTGGGCGACTCCATTTCAATGTCCAGAAGTACCACATCATAATTGACCCGCTCCGACTGGGCATACAAATCCGATGCCCGGGTGAAACCATCCACCCGGGCTGCGGGTTCTTCGTTGCGCAACAGGTCCATAATCTCCTGAAGCTCTTCCGGCACATCGTCACAGACAGCAATCCGCATCTTTTTCACCTCTTAAGCAGAATCAGTCAAGCATATTATACCCCCATACCCAGCCCATTTCAACTGCCACCTGGGACAGAAAATCTGCCACCTGTGCCAAAGGGGTTGCGCTTTTCGCCGTCATTTGATAAGCTGAATGCACAACACAAAGGAGGACTGACCCATGAAACCGATTTGTTTGATTCTGGCTTTGGCGTTTCTGCTCACCGGCTGTACCCACGACCCAGTCCCCGCCGCACCTACAACACAGCCCGCAACCATCGCCACCCAAAGCCAGACCACACCCCCAACCCAAAGCCCCGCAGTCGCCTACCGGGGCGAGGACTGGGACAGTGGCTATGTGATCACAGAAGATTGGGGGGTCTTTTGCCCCCATATGGACACCGATGTTTATGTCCCTTTGCGGTTTTGTAACGCTATGGGTACAATTCTGATTCTGAGCAGGACAGAAATTGACCCGGACGCGATTGATGTCACGCTGGAGACAGAACTGCCGTATACTATGGCAGTCAGTCGTGCCCCCGATTTCCAAAGCGAGCGCAATGCATTGGAGACCTATTTTGATGCCCATCTTTATGCTGCCTATCAGGGCTGGGACTGGGAGGAACACCGGCGGAACAATGTTGGTTATGACCCCGAAACAGCTTCTCAGGCACAGTGGGACGCAAAACTTGCCCACGATACCCGCTGGACCGAAGAAATCTCAAACCAGTGGAGCATAGCCATAGCAACCGGCGAAGGCATCCCCCAATTCTATGCCTATGGGGTGGTTTTCCATATCGATGAAGCCGCTGCCAGAGAGGACACCACCATCACCCATGTGAATGTGTCCTGGCCCGGCGTATCCTTCCGGCATGAATTTGGGGAGCTGCGCATCCATCCCGGTTACCCGGAGGCCTGCGCCGGTTTCCCCAACCAGCTCGATGGTGTGGGCGATGCCGGTGGCTCCATGTTCTCAAATGGGCTTAGCTACCAGTACCATGGACCGCTGGAAGATGGTATGCTGGGCGGCTTCATTGCGGGCAAGGAAATCGCTCTGATTCGAGGTTACGCCCTGGATGAAAACGACCAAATTTCTGACCTGCGTCTGGTCTACCAAGGGGAAGACGGCGCGGTGGACAGACAGTGGGATGAGAACACCAAGGTCTGGCTGGACCCCGGAACTTATGTGGAGGTCTGGGCTAAGGCTGGCAGTCCTCAGACCTTCTGGTCGGTCTGTGATGAGCATTTCTATTATTGTATCGAGTATGAATGTGACGGTGTCCGGGATGTTATCATCTTCAATAACCATCAGCGCTCAGACGGCAACCCCTTCGTCCTGTGGGGGCTCTACTTTGAAGAAACCAGCCTGCGCGCTTACTATGATGATTATCTTTGGGCAGATCGGGATACTGTCCTGCCATGATAGGAGGGAGGAACATTGAAATACCATAAATCCATCCTGCGCCATGCCACAATGATGGTGGGCAGAACCCTGAAGAGTTATGCCCTGCTGTCTGTGACCATTGTGCTGTCCTTCTCTCTGCTTCTGGGTTATCTGGTTTTTACGGACAGCACCCTCTATAACCGCTACCGGGAAATCTTTGCGGCAGACCGGGGCATGATTTACATCCGGGATATCTATCTGGAGAATGCTAAACTGGAGATGTTGCTCCAAAGGGCTGAGGAAATTGGAGACACCTCGGCGGTCTGGTATGACTGCGCCCAACTGAATATTACCCGCAACAATCTCATACTGCCGGAGCAGGGAATCCCGGTGAATAATCCCCTGATGGCGGAGGTCTTCGTCCTGCCTCAGCACACCTTTGCATTCTGCGAGTACGGAGCCAGACCATGGGCGGTTCACTGGCTGGACGGGAAGGAACATCCGGACATCCATCTGGAAGAAGGGGAGGTGATTGTGGATGAGGACCTGTACTACGCGCTGGAGCTGGACAAGATGGACGAGCCCACCTATACCTTTCATTTCAGCGCCGACACCTATGGCGGTCCCAGCCTCCAATATGAGGCCAGAATTGTGGGTTACCTCAAAGACAATCACGCCCATTGGGAATTCTCCAGTGCGGATGTGGACGGCACTTCCTGGAATCTGAGCAATGGTCTTACCCTTCTTCTCTCCACGGATGCCATCAACCAAAGCCGGTTTCCGGCCGACGAGGTCATTTGGGCGAGAAACATCGTCGTGTACAGCGACTCTCCGGAGGAAGTGGTCGCTCTGGCGGAGAAACTGGACTTTACCGGAAAACTGGATGCCAACTGTATTGCCCAAAATCAGGCGCTGGAGAAGATTCAGACCGCCAACCAGACCAAGGCCATCATCACGGCGGCGCTACTGCTTCTGCTGGGCATTAACCTCTATTCCTGTTTTTCCAATGCCTTAAACGACCGGAAATTTGAGATTGGGGTCAAGCGGGCCATTGGCGCTTCCCGCTGGGCCATTGTCCGGCAGTTTCTCTATGAGAGCATTTTGGTCATGGGCGTCAATATTCTGCTGTCGGTGTCGGTGGTGGCCGATGTGTTTTTGGTGTATAAGTACCATCTGCTCTGCCTGCCCAAAGATCAGGGGCAGTGGTTGAGCTGGACCATCTGGTGCAGTCCATGGTCTGTGGGGATGTTCGCTGTCTGCGCCATTGCCCTGACGGTGGTATTTAGTCTGATTTTTGCCTATAAGTCCACCCAGGTTCAGGTGGTGGATTATCTCAAATCCGAGTGAGGAGGTATTGACATGAAGATGATGCAAAAACTGATGAAGGGGCTGTTCTGGCTTCTGATTCTGGCGCTGTTGCTGGCACCTCTGGGGCTCATCTATGAGATTTCCCAGCGGGAGCGGGAGGCCTATGCCGCACCCCCTGCCCCCATTATCCGCGAGACAGCACTGGGCTCGGTGGTGCAGGCCACCCGGCAGGATGTGGAGGAATATATCCGGCTGTCCGGGTCATTCGTCTCCCGGGAGAATGGCTACATGGAGCTGACCCAGAAGAATCCCAATGACATTCGCTGGCAGGCCACCGTGGGTGAGGAAATTCAGACCGGGCAGGTTCTGGGGACATACAACGGAGAAGCAATTATCTCCACACTGGACGGAATTCTGCTGGAAATCAATACCTATGCCGGCAAACCCCACCTCCGGGTTCAGCTTCTGACCGGACTGGAGCTGCAGTGCAGTGTTCCGGATAAGGTCCTCAAGCAACTGCGGCGGGCAGAAAAGCTGACGGCAGAAGACGGGACTGCCGCCACCTTGGTTTACACCGCCAACGTCAAAAATGATGACGGCTCCACCACAATCCGGCTAAAGCTGGATGGCGAGGGCTATAGCTACGGCATGGCGGTTAAAGACCTGATGCTCTATACCGGTCATGTGTATACCGGGGCGCTGGTACTGCCGGAAAAGTGCCTGTATCAGAAAAACGCCGGAGAAGACCAGCCCTGGTATGCCCGCCAGGTCACCGCCGATGGATATTATGTTCAGGAGTTGCAGGTGGAGCGGGGCTACAGCAACGGACAGCTGGTCTGTGTCACCGGCATTGAGGATGGGACATATTATGACTCCGGCTATCTGGTGGCCGCGGGAGGATGAGCCATGAACGAGCTGAATATCCGGATATCTCATCTGCAAAAAGCCTACACCCGCCCCGTCCTCAAAGACGTCAACCTGACCGTCACCAACGACAGCTATGTGACCATCGTGGGAAAATCCGGCTCAGGCAAGTCCACCCTGCTGAACATTTTGGGGCTGGTGGAGGACTATGACAGCGGCGAATACCGGTTCGGCGGGAAACTGATCCGCAAAGGCACAGACTATGCCCGCCTGCGGCTGGAAAATATCGGCTTCATCTTCCAGAGCTACAACCTGATTCCCACCCTTTCCTGCAAAGAGAACATTCTGCTCCCCACCCTCTATGGTGGCAGACAGAAGACGGGGATTTTCCGGTCTCTGGTGGAGCTGTTGGAGATTGGCCCTCTGCTGAGTCAGCGGGTCACCACCCTCTTCGGCGGCGAAAAACAGCGCTTAGCCATTGCCCGGGCGCTGATTCTCGACCCCTGCCTGATTCTGGCGGACGAGCCCACCGGAAATCTTGACCCCAAAAACCGGGACCTGGTTATGGAGTTGCTGCGCCACCAACACCGGGAGGGTCGGGGCGTTATCCTCATTACCCATGACATGACCATGGCCGCCCAGGCAGATACGGTGCTGACTTTGGAAAACGGTACTCTGGTTCGGCAGGAGGTATAGGAACAAAAAAATCATGCCGCACCCGGCGAAAGTGATATGATCCCCCTAAAGTAGGCCACGGAAATATCCAAAGTCTATTTTAGGGGGATTACTATGTCTAAATCGAGACACAGTGCGGAATGGAAGATAGCGCTTGTAAAAAGATATCTATCCGGGGA
>SVLX01000086.1 GCA_015067725.1 Oscillospiraceae bacterium
ATAGAGACCACCTTTCGTTTGTTGTAGCGGTACATTCATTCTAAAGGATTTTGTCTCTATGCTCAACCTTTTTTATTGTGATAATGGGGTTGGGTTTGCACCCAACCCCAACATTTATTATAGAACCATTCATTATTCCACTGGCAACTGAATCTCCGTCAGCCAGTCCTCCACTTTGTCCTTGTTCCAGATGCCATCGATATAGCGCTCCCGGTGATACCCGGCAATCCGGTATCCATTGTCCATGGCATAGCGGTAGATGTACGCATATGCCTCCCCCAGCCGGTCATATGCCCCCCGGTGGTAGATGCAGATAGCTTTGGTTGCAGGCAGATGTCGGAACTGAATCCGCGCATTGCCCACGCCCATCTTCGTCACCGCCTGAGAGTAGCGCAGTCGCATATGGGTCTGCCGGTACTCCCCATCCAGATACTCGCAGAAGCCATAATCCGGCTTGGTACATTCGATATCCGGGTTCAGCCGCC
Source organism: Oscillospiraceae bacterium (assembly GCA_015067725.1). GTDB lineage: Bacteria > Bacillota > Clostridia > Oscillospirales > Oscillospiraceae > Faecousia. The sequence goes on from SVLX01000086.1 coordinate 486, forward strand.
GGCACTCCGCAGCGGAATCCAGCACCAACGCCGTAACATCGCTGTACCGCTCCAATTCCCGCTCCTCGCTGTAGACGATGCACGGCCCAATTTCTTTGACCACAGCCTGATAATCCATATTGCTCTCCTCCATAAGATAATTGATGATGGAGATGCGCCCGGACAGCTCCGCTCTTTGTTGTTGCAGGGCTTTCTTTTTGGCGGCAAGGGCATCCAGCAGGGGCATACCGTTTAGGTGGGTTCGGATTTCCTCTATGCTGAAATCCAACTGCCGCAGAGCTTTGATGGTGGCCGCCGTCTCCAGTTGGTTGGCCTCATAAAAGCGGTAGCCTGTCCACTGGTCCACTTGGGCAGGAATCAGCAGACCCTGCTTCTCATAAAACCGCAGAGCCTTCACCGTCAGCATGCTAAGTTTGGAAAACTCACCGATTTTGAACATGGGCTTCACCTCCTGCGATGATTGTAAGCTATCCCCTTAGAGGAGAGTCAAGCGATTTTTCCGTCTTTCTGGTTTTGCTCATCCGGTTTGGTTTTTCCGAATATTTCCCAGGCAATTGTCTCAGCAGAACTTTCCCGCCATAATCAACTCCTCAATGGTCGGCAATGATCCGCTTACAGGGCCACCGCAAAGCCTTCATAACGGTGTGTTCCGCTTCCATGCCAGAGTTTTCCTTCTGCCTTCAGTACACGAAAAGCATCCCGTATTTCTTTGATGATTTCCGGGGAAATATCCAGAGAGTGGTGGCCGGGGAACAGCCGCTTTACCGGCAAACCGGAGACTTTCTCCAGAGAGAGCAGATACTGTTCCGGGTCGGTAGACGGGTAATTGGCAAATAACGTGCCTTTATAGATTAAATCACCGCTGAAAAGATACCCTCGTTCCGCTTCCCAGAAGCAAAGGTGTCCCGGAGAATGTCCCGGGGTATGCAGTGCTTCGATGACTCTGCCGCCCAAATCAATCCGGTCACCATCTTGCAGCAAGCATCTGGGGCACCCCTGGAAGAGTTCATAATGGTTGAGGTCAAAGCCTTCCGGCAGTTCGCAATGGTCAGCTACCATACGCTTTACGACCTGCAGTGGCAGCGGAAAACCACCCATCAACCAAGCCAGTTCCGCTTCATGGGCGTAAAAATCAGGAAAATACCGATGCCCGCCAATGTGATCCCAATGGATGTGGGTCGCAGCCACGGAAACCGGTTGATCCGTCAGTTTCCTCACCAGCTCATCGATGCGGGAAATACCCAAGCCGGTATCCACCAACAGCGCCCGCTCCCTGCCGACAATCAGATAGCAGTGGGTTTCTTCCCAGTGTCGGTACTCGCTGATGATGTATGTTTGTTCATCTGCCTGCTCAACGGTAAACCAGTTCTCCATAGATTTCTCCTGTTCTGTTTTTCCTCATTCTGTCAGTGTCTGCACCGACGCGGGTTTATTTCCCCAGCAACCGCTCCAGCAGAAGCTCCCCCACCATCACCGAGTCCTCAATGGTCAGATAGTGTTCCGCACTGCTGTCCAGGAGCAGTCTTCCGGAGGCGGGGAATTCCTCGTCTGCCGCCCAATAATTCAGGGTCACCGGATACCTGGGCAGGACCGGCAACTCCACGCAGTAGTCCGCACCGGATTCTTTCTCCTGACCCGCCAGAGCCGCACAATGCCCTTGTAAGGCAAGCAAATCCAACTGCCGGACTGCCGCCTCCACCTTCCGGTCAAAGCCGCCACCGCGCACCGTGCCGTCCTTCTGCTGGGCAAAGGTGATGGGTTTCCCGGTCAGGGGCGTACCGTCTGCCAAGTGGAGATAGTGCAGAATCCCCAACTGATGCCAGGGGTCAAGCTTCGGGGTAATCTCCCAATCCGGATAGCTGACCCGCACCGCCACCCCCAGACTCATCAGGTAAAATGTGCCGTCTTTGTACTCCACTCCGGCTTTTTCCCCGATGTCCTCGGGATTCCGCTGACTCAGCCAGCTTCTTGCGGCTTTCATCATCTCATCGAACATCTGATTCTTCTCTGCCATGGTCTTCTCCTTGGGTTCAGGACATTGCCGTTTCCGGCTGGTTATCCCGGTTTTGTTTTTTCATTTTACCACATTTTCCTCGTATTGAGAAGCCTTTTTTGCCCATTTATCAGCCGTTCCGCCGCTCAGAACATGAGTCGCCCCCTGTTTTTGGGCAAGGTGTACATAAATCATGCCGCAATTTTGTTGAAATTAACCCCTTGCCCCCAGTGGTGGAATGGTGGTACACTAGTATTGTATAATTCTCTTGATAAGCGGAGTTAGGAGGAACACTATGCGCAAGAATTTTGGGGCGAAGCCCTGTCTGTATCCCCAGCCTGTTTTCATCATCGCCGCCTATGCCGAAGACGGTACGCCCGATGCCATGAATGCCGCCTGGGGCGGAATCAGCGAAGCCACAGAGATTTCCCTGTGTCTGAGCCCCGGTCACAAGACCGTGAAGAATATCCTCTCCCGGGGTGCATTTACCGTCAGTATGGCCACGGCAAGCACCGTTGTCCCCTGCGACTATGTGGGCATTGTGTCCGGAAATGATGTGCCGGATAAGCTGGTCCGGGCGGGATTCCATGCCTCTAAAGCCGAGTTTGTGGATGCGCCTCTGATTGACGAGCTGCCCATGGCGCTGGAGTGCAAACTCATCAGCTATGACCCCGAGTCCTGCCGTCTGGTGGGTGAGATTGTGAATGTCTGCGCCGAGGAAAGCATTCTGGACGAAAACGGCAAAATCGACCCCAAAAAGCTGGACCCCATTACCTTTGACCCGGTACACCACGCCTATCTGCGCTTAGGTGAGAAGGTGGGCAACGCCTTCTCCGACGGCGCAAAACTAAAATAAGAGGTGCATGACTATGTTATACAGAGAATTTAAGGGCAAGAAACTCTCCCTCATGGGCTTTGGCGCCATGCGTCTGCCTCTGCTGGCTGACGGCAGTGTGGACGAATCGCAGGCTATTGCCATGGTGGACCACGCCATGGCCAACGGTATCAACTATTTTGACACCGCATGGCCCTACCACAGCGGCGCATCTGAGCGGATTATTGGCAAGGCGCTGGCCAAATATGACCGGAACAGCTATTATCTGGCCACCAAGTACCCCGGTCACCAGATCAGCAGCAAGTATGACCCCGCGGATGTCTTTGAGAAACAGCTCCAGAAGTGTGGCGTGGAGTATTTTGACTTCTATCTGCTGCACAATGTCTATGAGCATTCTCTGGACGTGTACACCGACCCCCAGTGGGGCATTCTGGAATACTTCAAGGAGCAAAAGCGGCTGGGTCGCATTAAGCACCTGGGCTTCTCCACCCACGGTCAGGTAGACTTCATCCGCAAGTTCCTGGATGAATACGGCGAAGACATGGAATTCTGCCAGATTCAGCTCAACTATCTGGACTGGACACTGCAGGACGCCAAGGGCAAGTATGAACTGCTGACTCAGCGGGGCATTCCCGTATGGGTCATGGAGCCTGTCCGTGGCGGCAGACTGGCCAATCTGACGGATGCTGAGGTTGCCCGGCTTCGTGAAGTTCGTCCCGAGGAAACGCCCGTTGCCTGGGGTCTGCGTTTCCTGCGGAATCTTCCCAATGTGGGGATGATTCTCAGCGGTGTCTCCAGTCTGACCCAGATGGAGCAGAATACCCGCACCTTCAACGAGGACAAGCCCCTGAACGAAGCCGAAGTGAATCTGCTTCTGGACATTGCCGAGGGGATGAAGGACTCCGTCCCCTGCACCGCCTGCCGCTACTGCTGTGACGGTTGCCCCATGGGTCTGGACATTCCTATGCTCATGGAAACCTACAACGATATGCGCTTCTCCATCAACACCAACACCGCCATGCGGATTCAGGGTCTGCCGGAAGACAAGAAACCCACCGCCTGCATCGGCTGTGGTGCCTGCGCTCAGGTCTGCCCCCAGAAGATCGACATTCCCGAAGTCATCGCCAAGCTCAATGGGCTGATGGAAAAGGCACCAAGCTGGGTGGAGATTTGTAAGCAGAGAGAGGCGGCGCAGAAGTAAGGGGGCGTACATTCAGCGAGCCCACACTTAATACGCCTTAGAATTGCCCAAAACACAAAAGAAGCTGACTGCACAATGATATGATCCCCCTAAAGTAGGCCACGGAAATATCCAAAGTCTATTTTAGGGGGATTACTATGTCTAAATCGAGACACAGTGCGGAATGGAAGATAGCGCTTGTAAAAAGATATCTATCCGGGGAA
>SVLX01000027.1 GCA_015067725.1 Oscillospiraceae bacterium
GACGGCGCTATCCTGGTTATCGCTTCCACCGACGGCCCCATGGCTCAGACCAAGGAGCACCTGCTGCTGGCCCGTCAGGTCGGCGTTCCCTCCATCGTTGTCTTCATGAACAAGGCCGACCTGGTCGATGATGAAGAGCTGCTGGAGCTGGTCGAGATGGAAATCCGTGAGACCCTGGACTACTACGAGTTCCCCGGCGACGACACCCCCATCATCAAGGGTTCCGCTCTGAACGCCCTGATCTCCGAGTCCAACGACCCCAACGCCCCCGAGTTCGCTTGCATCAAGGAACTGATGGACGCTGTTGACTCCTATATCCCCACTCCCGACCGTAAGGCTGATATGCCCTTCCTGATGCCCGTTGAGGACGTCTTCACCATCTCCGGCCGTGGCACCGTCGCTACCGGTAGAGTCGAGCGTGGCCAGATTAAGAAGAACGAGCCCGTCGATATCGTCGGTCTGACCGAGGAGAAGAAGAGCACTGTCGTTACCGACATCGAGATGTTCCATAAGCTGCTGGACTACGCAGAAGCCGGCGACAACATCGGCGCTCTGCTGCGTGGCGTGGACAAGAAGTCCATCGAGCGTGGCCAGGTTCTGGCTAAGCCCAACTCCATCAAGCCCCTGCTGAAGTTCAAGGGTCAGGTTTACGTCCTGTCCAAGGAAGAAGGCGGCCGTCATACTCCCTTCTTCAACAACTATCGTCCCCAGTTCTTCTTCCGTACCACTGACGTTACCGGTATCATCTCTCTGCCCGAAGGCGTTGAGATGTGCATGCCCGGCGACAACGTCGTGATGAACGTTGAGCTGATCACCCCCATCGCCATCGAGAAGGGCCTGCGTTTCGCTATCCGTGAGGGTGGCCGTACCGTCGGTTCCGGCGTCGTTGTCGACATCGAGGAGTAATTTCAAACTTCCCCATACCCCTGCAGGTCATACCTGTGGGGGTATGTTTTTTGCCCACCGTTGCGGTGGGTTCTTTTTATTTAATGAGTCAAAGAGAAATTATAAAGAAAATTTAAGAATTGAACCCCTTGCATTTGGTGGTCGGTAATGGTAAAATAAGGGTACTCCTAGCACAGCGGATGGAGAATGCGAAAATGCGGTAATGAAAAACGACATAATCCTGAACAGGAGGTATGACCATGAGACGATTGCTTGCTTTGTTGTTGGCTTTGTGCCTGTGCTTCACCCTCTTTGGTTGCAAAGAGTATCAGGCGGAGGATACTGTGCCCGCTGACCCACCGGGATTGACGGAGGAGCCCACGGAGACTACGACCGCTCCCACAACTTTACCCACCGAGCCGCCCACAGAACCTGACCCCATGGCAGAGTATGTGGAGACCGCCCGGGTGGAAATCATTACCCTCTCTAATGGGGATGGGACTAATGCCGAGCTGACTTACCGTTATCCCAAGGTGCTGCTCGCTGGGGATGATGCCGAATTCTGGAACAGACAGATTGCCCAAAAGATGGACGAAATCATCGTTCAGGCGCGGACGGATGCAAAGAACGGCAGCGCCCCCTATGAAACCATGGACTATTCCGCGTGGATTTCCGGGGATATTCTGGTGGTGTTCATGTGGATGCAGCACTTTGGCGTGGAGTATACGGCTTATCAGGTGGGCTTGTTTGACCTTGGGACAACTGAGGCGTTGAGCAGTGGAGACCTGTTCTGCCGCATCACCGGACAGCGGACACCGGCATCCATGACGGATGTGCTTTCCCTGCATCTGGCGAGCTGGTATGATGAAGAATTCATGTCCCTTGGTGTGGACGGAGACCTTGAACAGCGGGAAAAGACCCTCGCACCAGAGAATCTGGAGAAGGCATGGCTGTATCTGGACGAGGCAGGGGCTTTGATGGCAGTTGTCCCGGCGTACACTGTGGCGGGGACTGAGATGACCACCGCTTTCCTGGAGTTGACGGACTTCTCTCCCACTCAGGTCAGTATCGCCCCGGACGAGGACGCCACCCTTGAGGAACTGGTCACGGTCTATCGCAGTGACGAGTTGCCATTCAGCGACACTGACGGAGACCATGTGGTTACTCTGGCACTTCCTCAGGTGAATCTGGATACCCCCGGCGGCAGAGACTGCAACTGGGAACTCCGGAACGAGCTGGAGCGGTTTTATGACGATGCTCTGGAGGCCTACAATGGCGGCTGGGACACCAGTACCAAGGAAATCGGCTATGATGCCTGGATTTGGGAGAACACCCTGACGGTATTGATTTGGGAGTATAAAACTTATGAATTTGACCGCTATTTTGCCTATGTCTTTGATTTGGAGACCGGTGAACGGATGACCAACGATCAGGTCGCCGCCCTCTGGAATGTAGCGCCTGAAGATTGGCGGCGAATTCTGTTGGGGGAAGCCAGAAGAACCTTTATGGAAAAGTATGAGAACGCACCCCAGGATGACTTCTATTATGAGCAGATGGAGCGGTGCATGGATGAAGAAAATGTGAATGCCACGATGCTCTACCCCGCGGCTGAGGGTGTCCCCATGGCGCTGTGCCGGATTCATGCCATCGCCGGGGCAAGTTACTACTGGCACCAACTCCGATTGACCTTCTAATCCTCTGTTTTGCTTAGAATACCACCGTACAACCCAAGGAGAAAAGACATGAAGAAGATACTGTCAATTTTGCTGGTGAGCATCCTGCTCATAACCGGATGTACCCCGGATTCCGGTGGACCGACCACCCCGGAAACTGCGGAATCCACCGAAACCACGGTAATCCCAACAGAGCCCCCGGAAACCACATTGCCCACCGTGGCTCAGCCCAAGCCGGAGGACTATGTGACCACCGGCAGGCGGGAAGAAATCACCTTCATGGACGGCAGTAAAACCTATAGCTATACTCTGCCGAAAGTATTGCTGAATTCCCAGGCGGCCAAGGATTGGAACGCGGCGCTGAGTCAGGAGTTGAGCCCGGTGTTTGACTCTGCCGTGGCTTATGCGCAGGTCAGCAGGACTGGGAAGTATGCCACCATCGATTACCGGGCGTGGATTTGGGAAGATGTGCTGACGGTACTGGTGACCATGCCCCTGGCTGGGAGCGAGCAGACGGAGTACCGCTTGGGCGTATTTGATTATACCACCGGAGAAGCCTTGAACAGCGGCCAAATCTTCACCAGAATCACCGGGGAGAAAACTCCCGCCTCCATGGATGAAGTGGTGCAGTTGGCGCTGGAAAGTGGTTTTGACCGGCTCTGTGACCATATCCCCGAGGAAGAGCGGGACAAAACCTATACTGACCTGCGGGAGCAAACCACCGCACCGGAGAATGTTGCCGCAACCTTGCTGTACCCGGAGGAGGATGGGACACTGGTGGCCGTGGCCAAAGTCTGCACCCCCGAGGCAGAGGCGGGCGAACTGAGACTCCTGCCGGTGACGGACTTCTCTGCTACAGAAGTCAGTATCCTTCCGGAAGCCGAGGCTACATTGGAGGACTTGGTGACCGATTACCGGGATGAGGAACTGCGTTACCGGGATTCGCTGGGCAACCGGAAAACCGTCACCTTGCGGATTCCTCAGGTGAACATCAATACCCCCGACGGGCGGGACTGCAACTGGTTTCTGGCAGACAGCTTAGAGCCGGTCATGGACAAGAAAATCGCCGCCGTGGAGGATGACGGAGACACCAAACTGCAGGAAATCAATTATGATGCCTGGCTCTGGTCGGATACACTGACGGTGCTGGTGTGGATGGAGACCAATGTTGATCCCACCACCTACTATATTTACACCTTCGACCTGAAAACCGGGTCGCTTCTGGATAATGGAGAGATTGCGGCTTTGGCTGGGCTGGATGGGCAGGCGTACCCGGAGCAGATGCGGAAGACGCTCCTGAACCAGTATGATACCCTCTATGCCGAACAGAAGCAGGCCTCAGGCTACAACCTGAAGCGGGAATTGACCGGGGCAGGGGAGAATGTGGAAAAGGCACTGCTCTATCTGGATGCAGAGGGAAATTTGATGGTCTGCGGCACGGTATATGGTCTGGCGGATGGAGAATATACCGTCTGCCTCCTGCCAGTGACCGGAGAAACATAAACTACCCCAAAGTCGGGTGAAAGAATCAACAAACGACAACGACATGATGGAGGTAATACCATGAAAAAACTGCTGAGTTTACTGCTGGCTTTGGCGCTGGCGCTGTCGCTGTGCGCCTGTGCTGAAGCCGGGACGGAGAACACCGTTCCCACCAATGAGCCGGGAGCCAACGAAGACCCCAACCTCTCCGGCGAGCATACACCCACGGAAGAACCCCGGGAAACCGCCAGCAACGGCGACCTGATTCTGCGCAGAAGTGGCCAAATGGTGAACGAACCCTGGCCGGAGCTGGCAGAAGATCAAAAGGCTGACGGCTATGTCCGACTGGCCAATTATGCCCACATTCAGTACAGCAACGAAGACGGCTCCGGTGTGGCGGATAGCTGGTACTATGTGCCGGAGTTTACCTTGGACAGCGCTGATGCTGAGGCTTGCAACCGGGAAATCCGGGAGACTTGCGACAACTTGATGTCCAATGCGCTGGAGTATGACCTGCCTGCCGGAGAAGCCCGGACGGTCATCGACTTCCAGGCTTGGCACTGGGCGGATGTGGTGAGCCTGATTGTGGAACATCTGCCATATACCAGCGCTCCGGAGTTGATTTACAATCTGGATACCCAGACCGGCGAACTGCTGGACAATCAGGAGGTTGCCCGCAGAGCCGGGATTCCGGAAGAAGACTACTGGGCGGCCATGGAGCGGACTGCTCTGCGCGCCAGAGACGGCTATCTGGATGAAGGAGCGCCTGCCGGGTACACCATCGAACACCGCAACCAGTCCAGTAGCCGGGAAAATCTGGAGCAGATGAAGCTGTACATGGGCGAAAATGGGACGCTGATGACCACGGTTACCATCTATTTTGACGTGGGCGGCGGCGAGGAGACCCTTTCCTGCCCGGTGGAAAAGACGGACAGTGGCTGGTCCGGTGTGCTGATGGGCCTGTGGGAAGATGCCCTCAAGGATAAGCAGAATGTTGATGCCCATGTGGCACTGGGTTACGAGGAAGAAAAGCCCTACACCAACCCGGATGGCGAGGAAATCCTCTGCACCTACCGCCTGCCGAAGGTCCTGTTGGAGAGCGGTGATGCAGAAGCATACAACAAGGAAATTGTGGACTATCTCACCGATTACTGGAAGGGCGGCGTCTATGCGGGCAGATTCTATGCAGGCACACATTGCTCGGTCAGGACGGCGGACTATCGCTCCTGGGTTTGGGAAGATTGTCTGACGGTTATGGTGACCATGGAAATTTACAATATGCCCTATGTGTGGTGTCATGTGGCCACCTTTGACCGGAATACCGGGGAGCGGCTGGACAATGAAGCGGTCTTCATGCGCTGTACCGGGCAGGATACGGCGGCCGACATGGAAGAAGTCATTGCCCGGAATCTGGGTCTGTACTTCAATCAGGTTCATGCGCAGGGAGAAGACCAGGACGCGATCGCCCGGCGGCGGGAGAATACCCTCACCCGGGACAGTATGGGCATGGCTGAGCCGATTCTTTATCCCAACCCCGATGGCACACTGATGGCGCTGGCCTCCATCGATTCCCCCATGGCGCATCGTTCTTTCCTGGCCCTTGTACCCATGACGGAGCAATCTATGCTGGCGATTTCCCAGCCGCCGGGGGCAGATGCTTCGCTGGAAGAACTGGTCACCATTTATGACCACAAGGAGGCGACCCTGAGCAACAGCGACGGAGAATTGCGCTATTCTGCCACCATGACCATTCCCCAGGTGAACATCGATACCCCCGATGGGCGCGCCTGCAACTGGAGATTGCAGTCCATTCTGGTGCCCTCCATGGAGATGCGCAGTGAGGGCTTCGGCAGTGGCATCATTGAGCGGTCCGGAGACATTGGCTATGAGGCGTGGATTTGGAATGGCACGCTGACGCTGGTGGTCTGGGACATTTACAACGAGAATTGGAGCGACTACTATATCTATGTTTTCGATTTGGCCACCGGCGAAGAACTGGACAACAATCAGGTGTTAGCCCTTCTGGGATTGACCCCGGAGCAGGCAGAGGAAATAATCAGCACTGCGCTGGAGACCACCTTCCGGGCAGAATACACCGGGGCGCAGGACGAGACATACCAGAGCCGCCTGTCCGCAACCCTGACCGAAGGCACATTGGCGCAGGCTAAGATTTATCCCAGTGTTGAGGGGAAATTGATGGTTCTGTGCCGGGTGATGGTCACGCAGGAGGGGCAGTGGCGGCTGATTCAGGCAAACTGAGCCGGAATCTTTGCCCGGAACAACATATACGACACGACAAAACAAGGAGGATGTAAGCATGAAACCATACCTGCGCTTACTTTTGGTTCTTGCCCTGACCGTCTCCCTGTGTGCCTGTGCCGCATCCCGACCGGGTGAAAGTGCCTTCCGGCATGACCCGGTTCTGCTGAGCGACCTGAGTGGTGCCCATGCAGCGTTGGCTCAGGAAACCGACCCGAAACCCACCGATTTCCCCTATACCCCGGTCACCTTTCCCTCCGACGAGGGGAATTTGGTGGAGGAAACCGGGGAGACTGAGCCGCCGCAGGTTTCGTCAGCGGATTTGGAGACGGACTTCCGGGGAGAGGTATCTCAGGAGCCGTGGCCAACCTTGACGGAGGAAGAATCCGCAGGCGGGCTGGTGGGGCTATATAACCATGTGCGGATCAGCTTTACCGGAGACGGCGATCCGGATGCTTACCAAAGCCGGTATATTGTCCCGGAGTTCACCATGGACAGCGAAGATGCTGAGGCTTGCAACCGGGAAATCCGGGAGATTTGCGACCCCATTGTGGAGCGGGCGATTGCCAGTGCCACCGTCTCGGGTGAGGTGGAGGTGGAGATTGACTATTTCGCCGGGCGTGGACATGGGGCGGTCAGCCTCTGCGTTTGCATCAACGCCAAATTCAGTCAATATCTGGTCTACACATTGGACACCCAGACCGGAGAGCGGCTGGACAATGCCCGGATTGCGGCATTCTATGGCATTTCGGAGGAAGAATACGTTGACGTGCTGAAGACTGCGTTCCGATTCCAGCAGGCACGACATACCGGCGACCGGGAAGACCGGATTGACCATGGGCTGTTGGAGAAAACCTGCGCCCGGGAGAATCTGGAAGAAGCCACGCTGTTCATTGGTCCCCATGGGGAATTGATGGTCATGGGGAAGATGTATACGGACAGCGGGGAGGGGTATCGCTGGCTGACCTTCCGGGTGGAGGCGGAATAACCAGTAAAGTCAGATTCCATGACCCGGCGGGGATGCTTGCCGGGTCATTGGTTTGTCCAAATCCAGATTTTTCATATGCGCGGAAAATCTCCCAAACCGGTATTGCGAACGAAAGCAGTTCGTGATATAATACAAAATACAAATATCCGTGGTATTTTGATAAAAGAGGGGTCGGCATGGAGAAAGATTTTCGTTTCCTGATGTACAATTCTGAAGGAGAAAATGTTTCTGTAAATGCGGTGGTCAAAGGAGAATCTGTCTGGCTCACGCAAAAGGGTATGGCTGAATTGTTTGGATGTTCCTCTGACAATATCTCTTTGCATCTTAAGAACATATTCACCGAAGGCGAGCTGTCTGAAATCGAAACTACCGAGGAAATCTCGGTGGTTCAGCAAGAAGGCGGCAGGAAAGTTACCCACTCTGCAGAATACAACAGCACCGATCTGACGATTGACCGGTGCTGTTTCTCTCTATTCTTCTGTCTGCTCTAAGGTGAATCAGATTCCGGCTGTAAGACCTCAAACACCTCACGAGCCCCGGCATCACCATACTTGCTCACCAGGTACTGGAATCCCTCTTTCCGTTCGGTCAATACATCCACCAAAACGAACACCCCCGTCTCTTTTTATTACCATTATAACACAAAATCAGAGAATAGCAAGCCACAACTGCCGGATATACCGGAAACCAGCCAATATGGGCAAAAAATCCACATCTTTTCCCAATGTTCACGTTTTCTCTATTGGCAAAAGCCTGTTTTTCTGATATACTATAGATAAATTCAGAAAACGGTAAAGAAAGGTGATGGCATTGAAGGAATTACGAGCGAAGATTGTAGAGGCACTGGTCTCGGCTTTGCCGGTGACCGCAATTGTGTACATCTTATCCCTGACCCCCTTGTTTAATTTCTCCGGAACGGAACTCATTACCTTCACCATTGGCGCGGTGCTGTTGGTGCTGGGTATCGGTCTGTTCAATCTGGGTGCGGATTTGGCCATGACCCCCATGGGTACCCATGTGGGCTCCGGTTTATCCCGGCAGAAGAAGCTGTGGCTGTTGCTGTCCGTCTGCTTCGTTCTGGGTATGCTCATCACCATCGCAGAGCCGGATTTGCAGGTTCTGGCCAAGCAGGTCAGCGCCGTCATGAATGGTACACTGCTGGTGTATGTGGTGGGTATCGGCGTGGGTGCATTCCTGATTGTGGCCATCCTCAGAATCGTCTTCCGGCGCAGACTGTCCAATATCCTGACATTGTGCTATATGCTGCTGTTCGCTCTGGCGCTGCTGATGGCGGTCAATGAAAAGCTGGACCTTTTGCCCATGGCTTTTGACTCCGGCGGCGTGACCACGGGACCTATTACCGTTCCCTTTATCATGGCCCTGGGCGTGGGTATTTCCAGTATTCTGGGCGACAGAAAGAGCAAGGAGAACAGCTTTGGTCTGGTTGCCCTGTGCTCCGTGGGTCCCATTTTGGCGGTGCTGGTGCTGGGCATCTTCTCCAATGGCGATTTGACTTACCATGTGCCGGATTATGCCGTCAGTGGGGATATCCTCGGCGCATTCCTCCACACCATGGGCCACACCGCAAAGGAAGTCGCATTGGCTCTGGGCATGATTGTGGTATTCTTTGTCATTTGTCAGGCTATCTTCCTGAAACTGCCCAGAAAACTGCTGGTGCGTATTGCCGTGGGCGTTGCCTTTACTTATGTGGGTCTGGTGCTGTTCCTCACCGGTGTCAATGTTGGCTTTATGCCCATCGGTTATAAGCTGGGCAACGAAATGGCGAAGGGTCATCCGGTACTGCTCATTGGTTTCGGGCTTGTTGTGGGTATTCTGGTGGTCTTGGCAGAGCCGGCAATCCATGTGCTCAATAAACAGGTCGAGGAAATTACCGGCGGTCTGGTCACCCGGCGGTCCATGATTACCGGTCTGTGTATCGGTGTCGGCGCCGCCATTGCCCTGTCTATGGTGCGGATTGTCTTTGACTTCTCCATTGTGTATTACATTGTGCCGGGGTATTTCATTTCGCTGGCACTGGCGCTGTTCGTCCCGCCGGTCTATACGGCCATTGCCTTTGACTCCGGCGGCGTGGCCAGTGGTCCCATGACTTCCGGCTTTATCCTGCCTCTGGCCATCGGTGCTTGCATCGGGGCGCAGGGTGCGGACAAGGTACTCAGCGATGCATTCGGCGTGGTGGCTCTGGTGGCCATGGCCCCGCTGATTACCATTCAGCTTCTGGGCTTCCGGGGTATTGTCGCTGAGCGCATCAATGAGCGCAAGGCCATGAAGCGGATTCTGGATGCTGACGACCAGCAGATCATCAATTTTATGTAAAAGGAGGACGGGAACATGAGTAACACCGTAAATGAATCGGCCATCAAGAAGCTCAAGCTTCTCGTCACCGTGGTGGACAGACCCAAGGCGGAGTTCTATCTGGATGTCATCAGCCAGATGGAGGTCAATTGCCAGATGGTCCTCAGCGGTATCGGCACTGCCCGGTCAGAGCTGGTGGAGCTGTTGGGGCTGAACATCAACAAAGCCGTTCTGCTCAGCGTGGTGCGGGAGGACATGGTGAATCAGGTCATGGACTGTCTGGAGGACAAATTCGCCACCATCCGCAATGGCAAGGGTATTGCTTTCTGCATACCTTTAAGCAGTGTCATCGGCGTAAACCTGTATCAATTCTTAAGCAATAACCGAATCCAAAGGGGGCAGTGACCATGAAGACGGATAACCATGAAGTAGTATTTGCCATCGTCAACTCCGGCTTTGCCGAGGAAGTGATGGATGTGGCCCGGGAGCAGGGCGTAAGAGGTGGCACCATTCTCAATGCCAGAGGTGTCATCAAGGAAGATGCGGCGGCCTTCTTTGGCATCACCCTCCATGCGGACAAGGAAATCCTCATGATGGTGGTGGAGAAGGACATCCGGGACAAGGTGCTCAATGCCATCTATAAGGAGATGGGCATGGCGAAAAAGGCCAAGGGCATCGCCTTCAGTCTGCCGGTTTCCGACGTGGCCGGATTGGCCGGGCCGGTGAAGGCGGAGGAGAAGGCGGAATAAATGAATTGATGACCTGAGCGCCAGCCTCTTTGCGGGGGAGGGGGCGCAGGTCATTGTGTAGATTTAACGCCCCCGACAAACGGACAGAGCGTGAATTCAGATTTGAAGAAGGAGTATTGCAGTATGATTCCCATGGAGGATATTCTGTATCATAGGGTAAAAACGTTGATGACCCAATGGAATGAAGAAGACATTTATGCGGTTTCTTTTTATGTTTATTCCAATGAGGCCTACGCATATGGCGGGTTTGACAATGTGACTGAGTTCAGTGTCAGCTACAACACGGAAAACGACTGCCAAGGAGCGGAATTGAGAAGTGAACAGCGCTGGAATTATGCATTCTGGCGGCAGGATGAGTCACCGGTGATTTCGACCTGGGAGCCTACAGAAGAAACCCACCAGCTCTTCAACTGGTATAAAGAGCAGGGTATCACCAACATTGGTGACGAACCGGAGGATGCATTTTGCCCTGTGGGGTATGAGGAACTGCTGGGTTTGGTGGCGAATGTTGCCCGCAGACTGCAGGAGGAGGGATTCCTTCGGGAGAAGTTTGGTCGAACCATTCCCATTATCATTCATGACTTGGAGTATATTCCCTGCACCATCGAGGCAACCCGGTATGCCAACCCCAACGGGGAGGCAGAGGATTTTTTGGCGTGGGCAGACTGGGATTGGGAGGACGAGGAAGATGAAGTTCCCGACGTATTTTCCGGCGACAGTGCGCAGACGCTTGCCCTGCAAGAAAAGGTCGTAGAATTGGTGCGCCAATTCCGGGAGAGTGCCGGCGGTGAACTGAGTCCGGAAGAACTGGCCAAGAAGATGTTTACCTCGGAAACGTTCATGGCACAATGCCAGGATTTGTTGCTGTCACAACTGAGATTGCAGAGACAAACCACGGACGAGGAAGAAGTATAGCTTTTGCAAAAGAAAAGCAGGGCGTGATTTATATTCTGGCCAATCCATCATTCCCGGAGTATGTGAAGATTGGCTATGCTGACGATTTAGAAAAGCGGCTGAAGCAACTAAACCGTAGCGAGACCATTCCCTTTGCCTTTCGGGTTTATGCGGTCTATGTGGTTACCAGCAGGCTGACCGATTTGGAACTGCACCGACTAATTGACCAGCTCAATCCAGAATTACGGGCCATCGATACCTTCAATGGCAAGAGCCGGGTCAAGGAGTTTTATGCCATGACCGCAGAGGATGCCTACGGCTTGCTGGAGTGTATCGCCAAAATCAGCGGCACGGAAGACCGACTCCAACGCTTAACCCCTGAAGGGCACGAATTGGAGGATGAGGAAATCGCAGAGGATGTTCGTGAGATTTCCAGGAGAGGGCCGTTCAGATTCAGCGCCTGCAATATTCCGGTGGGGAGCGAGTTGGTGTATATCGAGGATGAGTCTGTGCGGGTTACGGTGGTGGATGACCGCCGCATCAGGTACAATGGGGAACTGACATCTCTGTCTGCTCTGGCCCAGAGATTAAAACGTCTTAACCATTCGATACAGGGAACCCTTTGGTTTACTTACAAGGGCGAAAAGCGCACAGACCTTCGGCAACGACTGGAAGAGGAAATGCTGTAACGCAACCGGCGCAAATCATAACAACATCAAAAGACCACACCTGCATGACCTGCAAAGTGTGGTCTTTCTGATACGACACAGATCTATAAGCCGGGTTCTGTCTCGACAGCCATCTATCTAGCCCCGCAATTGCTCACGGGATCAAGCCACCTCTTGGGGACGGCCGGGCAAGCCTCATGTCCCCCACACGGTGTTGCTCCGGATAGAGTTTACATCATAAAACCCATGTCTCCATGGGCTGGGTGCGCTCTTACCGCACCTTTTCACCCTTACCACGCCGGCACAAGCATAGCCTTGCCGGCGGGCGGTATATCTCTGTTGCACTTGTCCTGGGGTCACCCCCGGCGGGCGTTACCCGTTATCCTTGCCCTGTGGAGCCCGGACTTTCCTCATGTCAGAGCCTTTCGACTTCTGCACGCGGCTGTCCAATCTGGTCGCACCCTTTATTTTACCTCATCGGAGGGGGAAAGTCAAATGGATTCTTTCGGCGTTGGCACAAAAGACAGATATTGTTGCAAGCGTCACTTGACAAGGGACGGTTTACTGTTGGTGGGGTTTTCTATCGCAGAAACCTTTGACATTTCCTGTTGCTTCTGTTAGAATATAATCGCTTCTCTGAAGGAGAAGCGGGTGCTGCCATAACGGTAGGCGGCATGGCGACTGGCGTCGCAGTGATATATCCCAGCTACCGCCGGGATGTGATATACGCCGTTGGCGTGTGATATTCCCTTGCGGGAGTGATATATTTCGCAAAAGCGAAATGTTTACAAGCCCCCATAAAAAACAAAATCCGGCTAAGCACCGGATTCTTTTGCTTTCTGTATGATAATGAAAAAACACATTCCCAAAGGGAATATTTCACTTATCCCAGAGGGATAAATTTCACTGCGAAGCAATTTCACTCCCCGCAAGGGGAATTTCACTGCCGCAGGCTATGGGGGACTAACCGTCTATCGGCAGCACCCTTTTCTGCTCTTATTATACCACAAACCCGCTGAGAGTCAAGGACTTTTGGTGGGGTTTTCTGTCGCAGAATCGTTTGACATTTCCTGTCGCTTCTGTTAGAATATAATCGCTTCTCTGAAGGAGAAGCGGGTGCTGCCATAACGGTAGGCGGTTATTCCCCCTTTTTCAGGGGGTGAAACTTCTTACCCCCTGTCTTAATGGAAAGGGGGTGACGCACATGAGTATCACGCTTTCGGAACTGATTGGTATCCTTGGGCTGATTTTCACTGCGCTCGGATTTGGTTTTCGGCTCGGTCTCCGTGCCGGAAAGCCCAGAAACAAGAAGTAACCGCCCCATCTCCCAAATGTAGCGGTTACTTCTTGTAAGTAACATATGGGGGGACTAACCGTCTATCGGCAGTACCCTTTTCTGTTCTTATTATACCACAAACCCGCTGAGAGTCAAGGACTTTTGGTGGGGTTTTTATGCCATAGAAACGTTTGACATTTCCTGTCGCTTCTGTTAGAATATAATCGCTTCTCTGAGGGAGAAGCGGGTGCTGCCATAACGGTAGGCGGTTATTCCCCCCTTTTTTCACGGGGTAAGTACTTCTTGTTTGCCCCCTGACTACAGAAAGGGGGTGACGCATATGATTACATGGTCTGAACTGTTTCAGCTCGGAATGTTCATCGTTGCGCTCATTTCTCTGCTCAACCGCAAGAAATGAAGAATACAAGAAGTAACCGCCACGCCTCCCAAGCAAACGGTTACTTCTTGTAACTATCGGGGGGACTAACCGTCTATCGGCAGTACCCTTTTCTACGCTTATTATACCACAAACCCGCTGAGAGTCAAGGACTTTTGGTGGGGTTTTCTGTCGCAGAAACCTTTGACATTTCCTGTCGCTTCTGTTAGAATGTAATTGCTTCTCTGAAGGAGAAGCGGGTGCTGCCATAACGGTAGGCGGTTATTCCCCCTTTTTCAGGGGGTGAAACTTCTTGCCCCCTGTCTTAAAAGGAAGGGGGTGACGCACATGAGTATCACGCTTTCGGAACTGATTGGTATCCTTGGGCTGATTTTCACTGCGCTCGGATTTGGTTTTCGGCTCGGTCTCCGTGCCGGAAAGCCCAGAAACAAGAAGTAACCGCCAGGCGTCCCATGCATAGCGGTTACTACTTGTTAGTAATCTCAGGGGACTAACCGTCTATCGGCAGCACCCTTTTCTGTTCTTATTATACCACAATCCTGCCCAGAGTCAAGGACTTTTGGCGGGATTTGTTTTGCGAAACCATGCCGACTGAGGATTGCCACAGCGCCAATCCGGTGACCACAAAATATTTCCCGTCCATTTCCCGTAGCCGTCTTGCAAACTGTTCCCAAAACGGCTATACTATAACCATAAAGATACCCATGAAGAAACGCCACAGGCGGAAATGAGGAAATAGCATGACCAATGTCATTTTACAGGAATATCTGGAAATCTGGAAGCATAAGCGGCTGGCGGTCCTCGGCTTGGGGGTCAGCAATCGCCCGCTGGTGAGACTGCTGTTGACCGGTGGCTGTCGTGTTTTGGGCTGTGACCGGACACCCCGGGAGAAGCTGGACGAAGAAGTGCTGGAACTGGAGCGGATGGGCTGTGAGCTCCGGGTGGGGGAGGGCTATCTGGACAATCTGGAGGCCGATGTGGTCTTCCGTACCCCCGGTATGCACCCCGGTAATCCTGCGCTGGAGTTGCTCCGGGCGAAGGGTGCGGAGATTGTCTCGGAGATGGAGATTTTCTTCCGTTGCTGTCCCTGCCCCATCATTGCGGTCACCGGCTCTGACGGAAAGACCACCACCACCACCCTGATTGCGGAAATGCTGAAGACCGCCGGGTATATGGTGCATCTGGGCGGCAATATCGGAAGGCCCTTGCTCCCTGATGTGGAGGAAATGCTTCCGGAGCATTGGGCGGTGGTGGAACTCAGCTCGTTCCAGCTCATGGACATGACCCGCAGTCCACGGATTGCGGTGGTAACCAATGTTGCCCCCAATCATTTGGATGTCCACAAGGATATGGCGGAATACATCAGCGCCAAGGCCAATGTTTTCCGCTTTCAGAAGACCGGCGATGTGGTGGTGCTGAACCGGGACAACGACATTACCCGGGGCTTTGCCGATTCCGCTTCCGGCACAGTCCGCTGGTTCTCCCGGCAGGAGCGGGGGAGCGGTGTGTGGCTGGAGGGTGAGACCATCTACCGGGCTACGGCACAGGGGAAGGAGAAACTGATGACCCGGGAGGATATTCTT
Organism: Oscillospiraceae bacterium; assembly: GCA_015067725.1. GTDB lineage: Bacteria > Bacillota > Clostridia > Oscillospirales > Oscillospiraceae > Faecousia. The sequence goes on from SVLX01000027.1 coordinate 15,168, forward strand.
CTGCCCGGCATCCACAATGTGGAGAATTATATGACCGCCATGGCCGCTTTGGAGGGTCTGGTTGCGCCGGAGCATTTCCTGACGGTGGCTCGGAACTTTGGCGGTGTGGAGCACCGGATTGAGCTGGTGCGGGAACTGGACGGTATCCGGTTCTACAATGACTCCATCGCCTCCAGCCCCACCAGAACCATAGCCGGACTCAGGAGTTTTCGGGAGAAGGTGATTCTCATTGCCGGCGGTTATGACAAGCAGATTCCCTATGATGTACTGGGCCCGGAAATCTGTGCCCATGTCAAGTGCCTGGTGACCACCGGTGCCACCGGGGAAAAGATTCGCAAAGCCACGGAAGAAGCGGAGAACTATATTCCCGGTCAGCCGGAGATCCTCTGCGAGCCGGAGTTTGACCGGGCAGTGACGGCGGCATATAAGCAGGCAAAACCGGGGGATGTGGTACTGCTGTCCCCGGCCAGCGCCGCCTTTGACCAGTTTAAGAATTTTATGGTGCGGGGCAGACATTTTAAGGATTTGGTGAGAAACTTATGAGAGAACAGGTGGAAAAAGTAACCGGTTTCGCCCGGAAAGTTATCCCCTGCAAACCTTGCGGGGCGGTGATTGTGGCGGCCGGCTCTGCCCGCAGAATGGGCGGGGTGGACAAGGTTATGGCCGAGCTCATGGGTGAGCCGCTGATTCTTCATACCGTCAGAGCCTTTCAGGAGACGGCGGTGATTGCGGAAATCGTCATTGTCACCCGGTCTGACCTGATTGTGCCCATCTCTGACCTGTGCCAGAAGGCGGGCTTTGGCAAGGTGAAGCTGGTGGTTGCCGGTGGGGAAACCCGGCAGGAATCCGTCATGCTTGGTCTGGGCTGTCTCAGTAAGAAGATGAAGCTGGCGGCCATTCAGGACGGCGCACGCCCCCTGGTCAGTCCGCAACTCATTGACCGGACGGTTCGCGCGGCCAACACCTATGGCGCGGCGGCGCCCGGTATTGCGGTGAAGGACACCATCAAGGAGGCAAAGGGAGGAATCGTCAAGACCACCCCAGACAGGAGCACCCTCTTTGCCGCCCAGACCCCGCAGGTTTTTGATTTTGCCCTGATTCGTGGGGCACTGACCAAAGCGGAGCAGGAGGGCGCAACCATCACCGACGACTGTTCTGCCGTGGAGCGGATGGGGATGTCCGTCCGGCTGGTGGAGGGAGACGAGAGAAACTTCAAGGTGACCACCCGGCAGGATTTATTGCTTGCCCGGGTGCTGATGGAGGAAAAGCCATGAGAATTGGACATGGATATGATGTACACCGGCTGGTGGAGGGACGGAAACTGATTCTGGGCGGAGTGGAGATTCCTTATACGCGGGGACTTCTGGGCCACTCGGATGCGGATGTTCTGCTCCATGCGGTGGCTGATGCCCTTTTGGGGGCGGCGGCTCTGGGCGACATTGGCAAGCACTTCCCCGACACGGACCCCCGGTACAAGGGGGCGGACTCCCGGGTGCTTCTGCGTCATGTGGTGGAGTTGATTGGGAAAAAGGGCTACCGGGTGGGCAATGTGGATGTGACCGTGATTGCCCAGGCCCCGAAGCTCGCCCCCCATATCCCCCAAATGCGGGAGAATCTGGCCCACGATTTGGGGGTGGAGCCGGAGGCGGTGAACGTGAAGGCGACAACGGAGGAACGGCTGGGGTTCACCGGCAGCGGCGAGGGGATTTCTTGCCATGCGGTGTGTTTGCTGGAGCGGACTTCCACGTAGTAGCAACCGAGGAATAAACAAAGAAGGTGGATAACATGACAGATGCACAACAAAGAATTGCCGCCAGGAATTTTTCTGCGGCGTGGGCTGGCCGGGGTGACGAAAAATCAGAAACTCAAGTGTTCTGGATTTCCCTGCTCCAGAATGTCTTTGGCGTGGAGCGGGTTGCTGATGCCATTGAATTTGAGGTGCGGGTCAAACTGGACCACACCAGCTTTATTGATGGGTACATCAAAGATACCCGGGTTCTCATTGAGCAAAAGGGCGCTGACATCGATTTGAAAAAAGGTTACAGACAGTCGGATGGGTCTATGCTTACCCCGTTTCAGCAGGCCCGACGCTATGCCGGATATCTGCCCCATAATATGAATCCCAGATGGATTGTGGTCTGCAATTTTAAGGAATTTCATATCCATGACATGAACCGCCCCAACGATACCCCGGAAGTCATCAAACTGGAAGAACTGGAAACCGAGTATAGTCGACTCCGTTTTTTGGTGGATACCGGTAATGAGAGAATCCAGAAGGAAATGCAGATTTCCTTGCAGGCAGGCGAACTGGTGGGCAAACTCTATGATGCCCTGCTGAAACAGTATAACTCTCCGGCCAGTGATGCTGAACTTAAGAGTTTGAATATGCTTTGTGTGCGGTTGGTGTTTTGTCTGTATGCTGAAGATGCCGGAATTTTTGGCAGTCATACCATGTTCCACGACTACTTAAAGGGCTTCCAGTCCAAGAATGTCCGCAAGGCGCTCATTGACTTGTTCAGGGTTCTGGACACCAAGGTGGCTGACCGTGACCCCTATATGGACGATGATTTAGCGGCCTTCCCCTATGTCAATGGCGGCCTGTTTCAGGATGAACAGATCATCATCCCCAAGTTTACCGAGGAGATTGTTGAACTTCTGCTGACCAAAGCCAGCGAGGACTTTAACTGGTCTCAGATTAGCCCCACCATCTTTGGTGCAGTGTTTGAGTCTACCTTGAACCCGGAGACCCGCCGCTCCGGTGGTATGCACTATACCTCCATTGAGAATATCCATAAGGTCATTGATCCCCTGTTTTTGGATGCCCTTACCGCTGAACTGGACGGTATTGAGACCATTACCGTAACGAGAACAAGAAATCAGAAGCTGGAGGCTTTCCAGAAGAAGCTGGCATCCCTGACTTTTTTGGACCCAGCCTGTGGCTCTGGTAACTTCCTGACGGAGACCTATCTGTCTTTGCGCAGACTGGAGAACCGGGCGGTGGCCATGCGCCTTGGCGACCAGATTATCCTGGGCGATTCTGCGGACTTTAACCCCATTCAGGTGAAGATTGGCCAGTTTTATGGTATTGAGATCAACGACTTTGCCGTAACGGTAGCCAAAACTGCCCTTTGGATTGCGGAAAGCCAGATGATGAAAGAGACGGAAGAAATTGTCCATATGCATCTGGATTTTCTGCCGTTGACCAGTTATGCCCATATTGTGGAGGGGAACGCCCTGCGGATGGACTGGGAGACGGTGGTGCCCAGAGATAGGCTGAGTTATATTATGGGGAATCCGCCGTTTAAGGGAAAGAAAGAACAGAATAAACAACAAAAAGCAGAACTTGTTCTTCTAATGGGCGACGAAGCGAAAAAAGCTGGTAGTCTCGACTATGTCTCTGGCTGGTATATCAAGGCGGCAGAGCTGATGCAATCTCATAACATTCGGACAGCATTTGTCTCTACAAATAGCATTACACAGGGCGAGCAGGTCGAACCGCTTTGGGGACTGCTACTAGGTGACTATGAAATTCATATAGACTTTGCTTACAGAACTTTTAAGTGGGAAAGTGAAGCGAAATTGGAAGCCGCAGTGCATTGTGTAATAATCGGTTTTAGTTCGGCTCCAAGTGACAAGCCAAAGCAAATCTATCAGGATGGAAAGTCTAGCGCTGTGGCAGAGAATATCAACCCCTATCTGATTGATGCACCCAATACCCTTATTTCTGCCAGAAGCAAGCCCTTGTGTCCTATTCCCGAAATTGTTACAGGCAATCAGGCGACTGATGACGGGAACTTCTTCATCGAGAAAGCTGACTTGGATTTATTCGTTGCAAAGAACCCTAATTCGGAAAAGTATCTCCGCATTGCCTACAACAGCCAAGGTTTTATTAGGGGAAAACAACAGTATTGCCTTTGGCTGGTTGGCATCTCGCCAATTGAGCTAAGGAAAATGCCTGGTGTCCTTGAACGAGTGGAAAGAGTTCGGCAGTTTAGGATGGCAAGCCCGAAAGAGACTACTAGAAAACAGGCAGATACACCGATGCTCTTTACCGAGATCCGACAGCCTACTAGCAATTACGTGGTCATTCCTAAGGTGTCTTCTGAGAATCGCAGGTATATACCGTTGGGGTTCCTATCGCCCGACATCATCTGCAACAATACAATCAAATTTGTTCCTGAAGCAAACCTTTACCATTTTGGCGTTCTTTGCTCTAATGTTCATAATGCCTGGATGCGTGCTGTTGCAGGTAGATTGAAGAGTGATTATCAGTACTCCAACACTATCGTCTACAACAACTTCCCCTGGCCCACCCCCACGGAAGCCCAAAAAGCCAAAATCGAGCAGACCGCCCAAGCCATTCTCGATGCCCGGGCACTCTACCCCGATTGCTCCCTCGCCGACCTCTATGATGAGGTCACTATGCCGCCGGAACTCCGCAAAGCCCACCAACAGAACGACAAAGCCGTCATGCAAGCCTACGGATTCTGGGGCAAACTGAACACAGAAACCGAGTGCGTGGCAGAGTTGATGCGGATGTATCAGATCTTAACCAAATAAAACTACCGGGAAGCGGGGGTCAATACCTGCTTCCCGGTATTTGTTTTATGGAGCCGATTTAGTTGGGAATCCGGACATTCTCCCACCCCGACACTGCCTCCTGAATCCGCTCAACAGCCGAAGTGGTTACCAGAGTGCCATCAGACCGCAGAGCCACCAACATGGTTTGGGATGCGGTGATTGCTACAATATCTGTCCAGGTGGAAATGACCGGTATATCCTGAAGATATTCCTCGTTGCCCACATAGCCGGTAGCTACCACTGTCCCATCAGCGCGCAGACCAGCGGTAGAATACCAACCGGCATCAATGGCAACAATGTCCGTCCAATTCTGGGTGTTGCACTGTCCAAAGGAATTGTACCCTGAGGCGGTTACGGTTCCGTTGGCGTGGAGGACTGCACTGTGGAAATTCCCGCCGTCTGCGGCAATGATGTCCTGATACAGCCAGAATGAAGTGCGACCATCGCTGTAGTTCGTATCAGGTGTTATCCTTCCGTTGGGATGCAGACCCAGAATGTGCACAGAGCCTGTGCCAATGGCAACCAAATCCTTCTGCCGGAGCAGAGCCTCACCGGTTTCCTCCGAAATGCTCCCGCTGACCACGGGGGTTCCGTCTGCCCGAAGACCTGCTACATAGTCCATGGAGACAAACAAGCCCACAATATCCGTCCATTGGGCAATCTCCGCGCCACGGTTACTGCGCATATGTCCAAACAAACCCACAGTGCCATCCGCATAGAGGCCAACCATAAAATTATCGCCGCCATGGATGGAAATCAGCCGGTGTGGTTCCGGAATATCCTCCAGCGTAATCGCAGAATCCGGGTCGTAGGCGTCTGTGATGAGCACGCTTCCGTCTTCGGTCAGGGCGGCGATCTGATAACTTGTTGCCGCAACGGTTTTTCGTGGCGCAATTTTGTCCCACATCTCCCAGCACCGCGCCCGGGCATCGCTGTAGTCTCCACAGGCATAGAAAGACACGGCGGCACCATAGATGTCTCCATCCTCCAGACACTGAAGCGCAATCTGGTATTGTTCTTCCGGAGGCAGGTCTTCGTCCACCGGGCTGTTGTAGGGTCTTGCCCACCAAACCAGCCCGCAGACCAGCACAGCAAGGAGTGCTATGCTCGTCCAAAGCAGCCCACTTTTCCGGCGGGTGGACGTTTCCGGAATCTCCCAGTGCGCCATGAACCGTGTCGCTGCCCAGCAGCATACCGCCGTCAGCCCCAGAGCAACCAGGAGAATCAGCAGACTCACCGGCAGGGTGACGTGATCCACAAACAGTGGCCAGACCAGGTTGGCTCTGGGATCCAGAAATGCAAGTGTCAGACCGACTACCGCCAGAGGGATGAGAATCCACAAAAAGCCCCTCCGGGTGACCCGGGTGCGAATCAGGGTGGTCAGAGCAAAGGACAGCACCACCAGAGCAAAATGCACCAGACCAAAGGCCAACAGGCGGGAAAAGGCGAGGGGTTCGGCCAATCCCCAGGCGATGGCAAAATCCTTCCGTCCCAGCCAGAAACCCAGCACATAGGCGATTGTTGAGGAAATGCTCAGCAGGATTGCCCAGAGGAAACGCCCCAGAATATAATCTTGCGGGGAAAATGGTAGAGTGCGCATTTGCTCCAGTTGTTGCGATGTATAATTTAACTGAAATGCACCCAGAAAGACAATCCAAAGACAGCTTATGCCACTGCCATGAAATGCCGCCCGGGAAACCCATGGGAGGGTAAATGCGAACGCCAACAGAAGAAGAACGCCGATGAGCTTGCTTGGGGTGTAGGATTCTCCGTCTTTGCGCTGGATGTAAAGGAAGTACATATCGGGAAGAAATATCCGCTGTAGCCATTGTTTCATGCCATCACCGCCAATCTTTTGGTTTATTCTGTGCAAAGTCATTACAATTCTGGTTGGGGATTCGGACATTCTCCCACCCCGACACCGCCTCCTGAATGGGGCAGTCAATGGCAACGGCCAGCAGAGTCCCGTCTGACCGCAGACCCACGATAAACTCCCCCGAGACACGGATGGCCACCACATCACGCCAAGCGGCCAATTCATTCTGAACCGGGGGCGCAAAAGCATTGTGCAGGAATCCGGTCATGACCACTGTTCCGTCAGACCGCAGACCGACGGTGGAATCCAGACCGGCATCAATGGCAACGATATCCGTCCATTCCCGGGTGTCGCACTGACCCGACTCGTTGATTCCAAGTGCGCTGACGGTGCCATCGGCGTGAAGGGCGGCGGTGTGGTAGTTGCCTGCAACCACAGCCACCACATTCCGCCAAAGTCCCACGGAATGTCGGCCGTCTCGGGTGTTACCACTGGCGATTACTGTTCCGTCCGGGCGCAAGCCAAGGGCATCGACAGAAGGGACAACGGCAACCATGTCCTTCCATTGCTGGATGGGGGCTTCGATGCGGAAAAAGTCATCGCCGCAACATAAGGCCGTCCCGTCAGCCCGAAGCCCAACGACTTGGTGGTAGCCTGGAAACAGCGCAACAATGTCTGTCCATTGGGCGATTTCTTCGTCCTCCTCGCCGGGCAGGTCACCCCAGAGTCCGACAGTGCCATCTGCATACAAACCAACCATAAACTCATTTTTTCCATGGATGGAAATCAACTCCTGAGGATTGGTGATGTCCTCCGGGGTGATTTCCGGACCGACAAATTTGTCCAATAAATCAGGACTGCAAATGTCAATTGATGTAATCCGTACACCGCCATCCGCAGTCAGTGCCGCCACCTGATATTCGTTGACGGCAATGGTTGACCGAGGGGCGATTTTGTCCCACATCTCCCAGCACCGCGCCCGGGCATCGCCATAGTCTCCACAGGCGTAGAAAGACACGGCGGCGCCATAGATGTCCCCATCCTCCAGACAGTTCAGCGCAATCTGGTATTGTTCCTCCGGGGGTAAATTTTCCCTGACTGGACTGCGGTATTGCGTTGCTTTCCATGCCACCAGTGCACCAAACACCAAAACCATGGCTGCGGCCAGATGTACCAGCGGCCTTCTGGGGGAAACCTTTGCTTTGGCTTGCCACCGGCTCATGCGGTAGGCCATACCGGCATAGCAAAGTCCGGCAAACCCCATCAGCACCAGGAAAACCAGCAATCCGGAGCGGTTTGTCAGAAATGCTTTCCACAGATGGCGGACTAAGTTTGCGCCTCTGTCCATGTGTGTAACCCAGAGCACCGCCAAGGCCGCCGGAATGGATACCCAGAGAAAGGCGACGCTGGACAGCACACTGCACATCAACGCAGACAGGGAGAACGCAAGCACTACCGCGCCCAAATTGACCAACCCAAAGACCAGCAGATGAGAAAGCGTCCAGAGGTGCTGCATCCCGGAGTCGTATGGCAAGGTGCCATCGCAGACATACAGCCCCCATACATAAGTGACCGAGGAAATCAGCCCGAAAAACAGCGCCCAGATGAACCGCCCCAGAAGGAGATCCTTAGAAGACAGGGGTAGGGTTCGCAGGTAGGCCATTTTCTCCGGATTGTTGCCAAAGAGGGCAAAGGCGAAGAAGGCGGCCAGCACCCCGGAAATGGCTGGGGCATAAAAGGTGAACCGCCCCACAGAGAGATAGGAATAAATCGCAAAGAATACGATGGGCAATACCCATATCCGCATAATCCCCCGCCGCTCAAACCGTCCCCGCTTGGTTTTCTGGGGGCGGTTGTTGATCTTGGCAGAGAAATAGAGCTCTGTGAAGCATATTCGCTGTAGCCATTGCTTCATCTAATCACCCCAATTCGTTTTTTTATGGGATAAATTCCGTTGCGGGGGTTAGCCGGGCACCCGGATATTTTCCCAACCGGAGATAGCCTCCTGAATCGATGCCGCATCCCCGGTGACCACCAAAGTGCCATCAGACCGCAGGCCTACCAAAAGATTGCCTGAAATTGCCACATCCACAATGTCTGTCCAACCGGCAACGGCTTCTCTGTCCAGATATTCCCGGGCGTTCGCCAGATTGCCCGCCATCAATACCTTTCCGTCGGCACGCAAACCTACGGTGCAGTACCAACTGGTTTCAATGGCGACGACATCGGTCCAGTCCTGGGTGTTGATTTGTTTCCAGCCGCCGTGACCCAGACTGGTTACCGTCCCATCCTCATGGAGAATGGCGGTGTGGCCATTTCCGCAGCCAACAGACCTCGCTCTCCCCAGAAGCAGGACTGCGCCGTATCTGCTGGTGTGACTGGTTGTCATGGTGCCATCGCTGTGGACACCAATAAAACGCCCACCAGGATCGCTGTCGAGGTCAACCAAGTTCTTCCAGCCCAGCACTTCTTCCCGGATGTTCTCTGGCAGACGCCCGGAAACGACAACCGTACCATCGGCTTTGAGCCCGATGATATGGCTACGGTTATCAAAGTCGCTTGCCACGAAGAGCCCCACAATGTCCGTCCATTGACTGGTCTCTGCTATTCCGTCTTCATAAAAGTCGCCCCAGACACCCACTGTACCATCGTCATACAGCCCGACCAGATAGTCGCCGCCGTAATGAATGGAAATCAGCCGGTCTGCGTCTGGGATATCTTCCATAATCATGGGAAAGTCTGTGCCCTCGGTGTCGGTGGTGAGGAAAGTACCGTCATTGGTCAGGGCGAGTACATGGTCATAGGATACGTCTATCGTCTGCCGCGGCACGAGTTTGCCCCACAGCTCCCAGCATCGCGCCCGGGCATCGCCATAGTCTTCGCAGGCATAGAAAGACACGGCGGCACCATAGATGTCCCCATCCTCCAGACAGTCCAGAGCCACCTGATATTGGGCCTCCGGGGTCAGCCGTTCATCTACAGGACTGCGGTATGCCCATGCTTTTGGGAGAAAAACACAGACCAGCACTGCAGTTGCGGCGATACCAAAGCCGATGAGTGCCCTTTTCCAGCGGGGGGACTTGATGGGAATTACCCAGTGATTCAGCCTGTTGATTGTGCCCCAATAGCAAGCGCCTGCCAGCATCAGCGCAACCAAAAGAACCAGCAGACTGACCGGGAAGGTAATGCCATGGATAAACACCCGACCAAAGAGATAGGCTTCGTCATCCATAATAACCAGAACAAATTCTCCAATCAACAGCGCAAGGAGAATCCACAACACCCCCGCTTTAGACAGCCGGGTGCGAATCAGGGTAGTCAGGCTGAAGGTCAGCACCAGCATGGAGAAATGCGCCAGACCAAAGCCCAGAATCCGGACAAAGGACAGGGTTTCTTCCAACCCCCAAGCCCGAGAAAGTTTTTCCCGCATCAACCAGAAGGTCAGAATATAGACCGCCGTACTCACTGAGCCAAAAATCACCGACCAGAGGAACCGCCCCTGAACATAGTCCAGAGGGGAAAAGGGCATGGTCCTGAGATAGGCCAACTGCTCCGGCTTGAAGTTGAACTGGAATGCCGAGACAGCCATAATCAGCAGACAGACAAACCCGGTGGCATGGAAGATGAAATTGGCGCTCCAGTTGAAGGTATACAACGCCACAAGGAACAGATACAGCCAAATGGCTTTGGGCAGGAGGGTGTTTTTGGCATCCTTTTTCTTGGTGTGGGCGAAGAAAATGTCGGGCAGGAATAGCCGCAGAAGTCGCTCTTGCATAAAATCACCGCCAATCGTTATATTTGGTTTGATGATACTCCCTGCACCATGCGATGGTGAGACGAATGGAGAAGAACAGAATCAGCACCAGCAAAAACCAGCACCTTCCCGGTTCGCCACCCAGCAAAATGGCGGGGATAATGAAAAACAACAACAAAAGAAGCCATGCGCAACCCCAGAAGCCACCCCGAATCAGCTCCCGCAGAGGGCTTCTCAGCGCCTGAGATGTCTCTTTTTGGGGGAAGACCAGCAAGTAGCCATGGGAAAGCCCCATCAGCAGAATATACATTGGTTCGCCGAGTGTCAACTGGTACTCCAGGGCGAGACTGGCGGCACAATAGACCAGACTCTGCATAACCGGCAGGAACAACAGCACCAGATACCGGCTGGATACCACCAGACCATGGCGCACCGGCAGGAGCATCAGGCTCATGTTCCAACTCTGGCGGCGCTCGGATTGCATGATGGAGGCGGCGATGAGCCCATGAATCCAGCAAAGGGTCATGGCTACACCCTGGCTGCCAAGCCACAAAAACCCAGCCACCGCCAGCAGGAATACTGCCCCCAACAGGAGCTGCCGCCGCAGAGCCAGACGGAGCAATGCCAAGAACCTCCTCATTTTTCCATCCCCTTCACCATCAGCACCATAATGTCCTCCATGGAGGCGGGTCTGGTGGGGATATGGGGCAGGAGTTTCCGGTCCAGAAGCACTTCTTCCCCAAATTGATTGTGCCGCAACCCCCGAATGGCCTCAGGGGGCAGCTTCTTCCGGTCTTCTTCGGTGCAGTTGTAAATGCCGAACTGCTCCAGAAGCAAATCCTTCTCCTGACAGAACAACAGCCGACCATTGTGGAGGAAAGCAATATAGTCACATACCCGCTCCAGATCGCTGAGGATATGGGAGGACACCAGTACACCATGACCCTCATCCCGGGTGAATTCAAAGAGCAGGTCACAGATGGCGTCCCGGGCCACAGGGTCTAAGTTGGCGGCAGGCTCATCCAGAATCAGCAGTTTGGGGGCGTGACTCAGGGCGATAATGAGATTCAGCATCTTCCGGGTGCCGGTGGACATATCCTTATAGTCGGTGCTGGTGGAGACACCGTGCGTCTTGCAGAGCCAGTAGAAGTGCCCCTCGTCCCAGTGGTCATAAATCATCTTCATCAGCCGGGAAATCTGGGCGCACCGCAAATCTCCGGGGAACATATGATCCCCCAGAACGATGCCCAAATCCTGACGCACATCCCGCTTGGCTGGAGTATCCGGCAGGAGTTCCACCGTCCCCGTGGGCTTCAGCAGACCCAGTGCGGACTTGAGCAGGGTGGTCTTGCCTGCGCCATTTCTGCCAATGAGCCCCACGATTGCCCCCGCCGGGACTTCCAGAGAAATGGGACCCAGAGTAAAGCCCCCAAGTCGCTTGGTCATGTCCTTAATGTTCAGCAAAGCATCCATATCAAAGCTCCTCTCCCATAATCCGGAACATCTCGGTCAGCTCATCCCGGCTCAGTCCACAGCCCCGGGCCAACGCCAAAATGGCCGCCATGTGTTCTTCAATCTGTTTTAGGTGTTCTTCCTGCACCAGAGTCTCATTCTTTGGGGCGACAAAAGTGCCCTTACCGGCGACGGTATAGATAAAGCCCTCCCGCTCCAGCTCGTCATAGGCCCGCTTGGTGGTGATGACGCTGATTCTCAATTCCTTGGCCAAAGCCCGGATGGAGGGCAGAGCCTGATCGGATTCCAGCTTGCCGGAGAGAATCATGTCCTTGAGCTGGGTATAAATCTGGTCATAAATGGGGTGACCGCTCCGGTTGTCAATGAATATATGCATGGCTCTCACCTCCTGATATATACAGTATACACAGTATGCACACTTCTGTCAAGGGGCTATGGCACAATTGTTGGCGCAATCCCGGGTCTTTTGGGCGGCAATACCAGATTTGGACGACTTTTTTCTTCTGACCGCCCCAAATTCTCTTGCATTCCCGTCAATTTTATGGCATAATTACCTTGGGTGACTATACAGGAGCTTGCCCATAAAGGAGTGCATGACCATGAACCAGCAAAAGGGACTGTCCGACCGGGTGGCGGAGCGGCTCATCCATATGCTCAAAACCGACCCGACTTGCAGCCCCGGGAAGAAACTGCCCGGCGAACAACAACTCTGCACCCACTTCGGGGTCAGCCGCACCACCGTCAGAGAAGCCATCCGCTCTCTGGTGGCCCAGGGCTATCTGGAAGTCCGGCGGGGCAGTGGTACATTCATTCTGGACCGCCCCAGAGACGTGGGGCTTCAGGGCCTGGAGCAGGTCCATGCCCGGCTCCGTGACCTCTTTGAGATTCGCATGATGGTTGAGCCTGCGGCGGCGAGGTTGGCCTGCATTCGTGGCACGGATGCCGAACTCCGGGAGATTGCCCAGTGGGCGCAGGAGGTGGAACACGCCATCCGCACCGGTGAGGACTTTTCCGCCTCGGAGGAGCGATTCCATCTGGCCATTATGGCGGCCACCCACAATCCCCTGATGGAGCAGCTTGTACCCATCACCCACAATGCCCTCCATGAGTCCTGGGATGCGCTGGATGTGACCGGACTTCTGGCGGAGACCACCATTCAGGATAATTCCCTGCTGGTGGGCTTCTTCCGCCGCCGGGATGGTGATGGCGCCCGCCACGCCATGGCCGCCCACATCCGGCACACCATCAATGCCCTTGGTCTGGACGTAAGCTCCGGGAAGGGCTGAATCCAATACATAGCTTGAGGTATTCCCCATGAAAACGCGCATACTGACTTGCTTTCTGACGGCAATCGTCCTGCTGAGTCTTGTCGTTCCGTCAGCTTCTGCCAATGCTCTGGCCATTGAGCGACAGATTTTTACCTTCGTCACCGAGGAGATGGGGCTGAATTCTGCCGCCGCCTGTGGCATTCTGGCCAACATCGAGGCAGAGTCCAGCTTTAATCTGACCACCATCGGCGATAAAGGCACCAGCTTCGGTCTCTGCCAGTGGCACAACTCCCGCTATGAGGACTTAAAAACCTTCTGCCTGCTCCGGGGCTATGACTACCGGACACTGGAGGGGCAGATGAACTTTATGGCTTACGAACTGAAGACCGCATATCAGGTGGTCTACAACACCATGCTCAATGTGCCGGACACTGCAGACGGTGCGTATACGGCGGCCTATTACTGGTGCTATTACTACGAGCGGCCTGCGGATTTGGAGGGGGCGTCATTGCGCCGTGGCCGGAATGCGCAGTTTAAGTACTGGCTGAGATACGGCGGAACAGCATCGGGAAACTTTGACTCCAATGGCTACAGCGGGGCAATTTACGATGGCTACAGCGACCACGCCTTCTATTGGGACGATGCCCCGGAGCAGGAGGATACGCTCACGCCGCCTGCTGAGCAGTCCCCATTGTACATCCCGCAAGAGACACTCCCCGACCTGATTCCGGAGCAGGTTCCGGAGCAGTTTCCCGGCCAAAACCAGAATTCCAAACCGGAGCAGGGACAGCCGGGTCTTGACCGATACCAGTATGTCCCGCACCATCTGCCGCCGCTGCCGGTGTACAGTCAGCCGGGGTATTTGGGTCCCATGGGATGCCTGTTTCTTACCGGCGCGCCGGTAAAGAAGCGGAAGTGGCAACCGGATGGGCGGGGGGTTACCTTGCCTGAGGATTGGGATGGTTCGGTTGTCCTGGACGGAGAGGGCGAGGAAGACCCGGAAGCACAGGAGGACATTCCGGAGGTAGCCTGTGGCGCATGAGATTTACCTGAGCTGGCAGGAGACTGTGCCGGGGCGGGGCAGTGCGGACGGAAGGAAACTGCTCTCTGTGCTGTACCACCAGGTGACCGGGCAGACCATGCCGGAGCTGATTCGCGAGCCGGGGGGAAAACCCCGGTTTACCGCCGGTCCGTGGCACTGCTCCATCAGCCACACCCGGCAGGCGGTATTCTGCGCCCTGAGTTTAACCCCCATCGGTCTGGATGCCGAACCAGTGAACCGGCGGGTGGGCGAAAGAATCATGGAAAGAGCATTGTCACCCATGGAGCAAGTCCGGCTTGGGGACTATCCCACGAAAGTGGAGGGCTTCCTGACCCACTGGGTGCTGAAGGAGGCTTATGGAAAATACACCGGTCATGGTCTCCGGGGGAATCCGGCGGAATTGGACTTCCGGGTGGCCGGTGACCGGGCGCAACTGACCGGGGAGCGCCAGTGGTTTATGCTCCGGCGGTTTTTTGGGCACATTCTGGCCATTTGCCGGGCTGAGCCGGGGGAAATCGTGGTCATCACCGGAAATTCTTAAGAAATCTTTATAATTTGACTGAATTTTGTTACGATTTGTTCATACGCCGTTCAAACTCGTCGAGTATCCTATGGGCGTGAGGTCGATACGGAAGCCGTGAGCCGCATCAACCTGACAGCGTGTTTGCCCCCAACTGGTCCTTTCATGTTTGGACTACTTCCTACCTCTCTCTTTATTCGTTTTATGCACAAGGAAAGCCACCCCGTGAGGGGTGGTTTTTCCGTTTTGGGGTATGCTGTGTTGGAACAGTATCAACCATCTACATACCACAACACCCCGGCGCTGGTTGTCTTCAGCACCGGGGTGTCCGTATATTCTTCTCAGGTCTTCGCCAAATTCCCATTCTCCCGGGGAATCCACCGCCCATTGGCATAATACACCATAAACACGGCAAAGAGCATAATATTGTGCAAAATCATGCAGGCCCAGGCGGAAACCAGCCCCAGTCCGCCCAAGACCACGCAAAGGAATGTACCCAAAATCCGCACACCCCACATGCCCACAATGTTGCACACAAAGGGAATGACTGTACTGCCCATGCCCTGCATCATGCCCTCGATGATGATGGAAATCCCAAAGAAAGGCTCGGATACAGCCACCATCCGCAGTACCGTCACGCCCAGGGCAATGACCTGCTGATCTTTGGAGAACAGTGCCATCATATTGGGGGCAAGGAGGAACAGCGCACCGCCGGAGAGAACCATGAGGACCACCTCAATGCCCATGGTGACCCGGGCAAGCTCCTTGATTTTGGCTCTGTTGCCCGCACCGTAGGCATTGCCGGCGAGGGTGGCGGCGGCGGTCTGCATACCATAGCCGGGGATATAGAAGGCAGACTCCACCGTATTGGCGATGGTGTGGGCGGCGGTGGAGACATCGCCCAGAGAGTTAATCATAGCGGCAAAGGCCACATAGCCCAGAGAAGTACCAAACCGTTGGAAAGCATTGGGAATTGCCACCTTCATACAGGGACGAAGCACATCCCAATCCGGCCGCAGAGACTGCCCCCTGGGGGAGACCAGCTCATGCCGCCACAGGGCGATGGTGATGAACACGCCACCCACCCAGAAGGCAACGGCACTGGCGATACCCGCACCGATGACCCCCATCCCGGCACCATAGACCGGAATCTCCAGAGAGAAGATGCGCAGGGTGCGACTGGGATAAATCAGCAGGAAATTCAAGAGCACATTGGTAATATTGACCCATAGACCCACCCGCATGGGGGTTTTGGTGTCGCCTGCCGCCCGGAGGACTGTACCAAAAATGATGGTGGCGGCTCTGGCCAGCATGGGGGAATAAAGGATGAAGAAATATTGCCCGGACAGCTTTTGAATGCTGGGGTCAACCTGCATCCACACCGGCACAAGAGAGCTGCAACCCAAAGTCAGCAGCGTAAAAAAGCCACCGCTGACCAGCACGGCCAGCACCGCCTGAGAGGAGGCCTTGGCGGCCAGCCGCTTGTCTCCCGCGCCGTGGGCCTGGGAGATAAAGGCCAAAAAGCCAACACCGATTGCGGATATGGTGCTGTTGATCAACCAATTGACGGTACTGGTTGCGCCAACGGCGGCGGTAGCCTGAGTACCCAGAGAGCCGACCATGGCGGTATCGATATATTGTACGGCGGTCTGCAACAGTTGCTCCAGCATAGTCGGCCAGGCCAATGCCCAAAATACAGGCAAAAGCGCCCATTTGCCACTGCGGAAAGCATCAAGTCTTCGTCCCATGGGGGTATCCCATCCTTTCTGTTTTGGGGCAGTTTTCCCATTGTTTTGACCATTTTACCACAAGATTACAGTTCTGGCAATCCTGGATTTTGCAGAAGCAGGAGCGGGTTCGTCGGAAAGTCGCTGGTTGCGGAACAGTTGGTTCTATATTCGTACGGAGGGGTCATGACCCCTCAGGGCACTTCCGGGAGCGGAAACGCCGGATAAACCACAAAACCCTTCCCAACAATTCGCAGGGAACTCGATTTGCTGTGCCATGTTCCGCAACCGGGGACTGCCGATAATCACACACCGCACCCGCCATGTAGCGCGCGGCATCCCTGACGCGCACGGTGGGCGGTTTCGGATTCGCCGGAAAGTCTTCGCTTGCTGGCAGGTTCTATTGCGTCCTCTCAGCCTCGCTTCTTCGGCAGCTCTCCCAAAGGGAGAGCCTTTGGTGGCTTCGCCCGAAGGGCGCACTTGCCTCCCCATTGGGGGAGGTGCCCGAAGGGCGGAGAGGGTTTTGCGAATTCGCCGGGAGGTCGGTGGTTGAGGTAAGGCTCTGCTGCCTGGCGCGTCAAGGATGCCGCGCGCTACGGTTGGTGCGGGTTTTGCGGCGTGAGTGCGAATTCGCCGGAAGGTTTTCACTTGCTGGCAGATTCTACTGCCGGGCGGGTCATGACCCGCCCCTACGACTGTCAACGAACGTTTTCGGGTTTGCTGGGGGCTGGTGGTTGCGGAACAGTTGGTTCTACATTCGTACGGAGGGATCATGACCCCTCTGGGTACTTCCGGGAGCGGAAGCGCCGGATAAACCGCAAAAACCCTTCCCGATAATTCGCAGGGAACTTGGTTTGCTGTGCCATGTTCCGCAACCGGGGACTGCAAATAAAGGCACACCGCACCCACCATGTAGCGCGCGGCATCCCTGACGCGCACGGTGGGTGGTGCGGATTCGCCGGAAAGTCTTCGCTTGCTGGCAGGTTCTATTGCGTCCTCTCAGCCTCGCTTCTTCGGCAGCTCTCCCAAAGGGAGAGCCTTTGGTGGCTTCGCCCGAAGGGCGCACTTGCCTCCCCATTGGGGGAGGTGCCCGAAGGGCGGAGAGGGTTTTGCGAATTCGCCGGGAGGTCGGTGGTTGAGGTAAGGCTCTGCTGCCTGGCGCGTCAAGGATGCCGCGCGCTACGGTTGGTGCGGGTTTTGCGGCGTGAGTGCGAATTCGCCGGAAGGTTTTCACTTGCTGGCAGATTCTACTGCCGGGCGGGTCATGACCCGCCCCTACGACTGTCAACGAACGTTTTCGGGTTTGCTGGGGGCTGGTGGTTGCGGAACAGTTGGTTCTACATTCATACGGAGGGATCATGACCCCTCCGGGCACTTCCAGGAGCGGAAGCGCCGGATAAACCGCAAAACCCTTCCCGATAATTCGCAGGGAACTAGGTTCGCTGTGCCATGTTCCGCAACCGGGGACTGCAAATAAACGCACACCGCACCCGCCATGTAGCGCGCGGCATCCCTGACGCGCCACGCAGCAGGGCCTTACCGCAACCACCAACCCCCCCGGCGAATCCGAAACCGCCCACCATGCGCGTCAGGGATGCCGCGCGCTACGGCTGGTGGATTTTGCACGTTGGGTGTAAATTTGCCGGAAGGTGGGTGGTTGCGGGGGATAGGGACGTCGAGGGAACTGCTTCCTACGGATGCCAACGAACGTTTGCGAATTCGCCGGAAGGTTTCTGCTTGCTGGACGGGTTGTACCGCACTCCCTCAGCCTCGCTTCCTTCGGCAGCTCCCTCGGGGAGGGAGCCAAGGGTGGGTGCGGGTTTGCCGGGGGTGGGATGTCGGGGGTGTTGTTTCCTGCGGGAGGCATTGCCATATCTCCGGCGAGTCTGGTTCTGCCGATTTTCTTGTCCGCGCACACAAAAAATTTGCATATTTTTCAAAAAATTCCCTCTTTTTCCGTTGCAACTCTGAAAAAAAGATGTTATAATTCCATCAAGAGGATATGTATTTCCAAACAATATACAAAAAGACCTTTTTTACAAATTACTTTCGCTAAAGGAGTGCTTACATGATTCCAAGAGATGTATGTGCACGGGTTTTGGCTCGTGCCGCCGCTACTGGTGCGGATTATGCAGAACTTTTTGTTGAATCCACCACCAACCACACCATAAGTATGATTGACAGCCGGATCAGTGCCGTGAATGATGCTCTGATTGCCGGCGCCGCCGTCCGGGTCTATAAGGGACTGCGCAGCGTCATGGCCTCTACCGTGGATACCTCTGAGGCGGGTCTGCTGCGTTGTGCAGAGAAGGCCGCCGAGGCACTGGGTCAGGGCGAGACCGCCATGGAGATCGTCCTGCGGGAGCGGATCTTCGGGGATATCCACCCGGTCAAGATTGCCCCCGTCTCCGTCCCCAATGCCCTGAAGGTGGAAATCCTCAAAGAGGGTTACTTCGCCGCCAGAGAGTATGACCCCTGCATCTGCCAGGCCACCGGCACTCTGCTGGATGTGGACCACAAGATTCTCGTTGCCAACTCCGAGGGCACTTATGCCCAGGACCGCCAGATTCGTACCCGGCTGATGATTGATGCCGTGGCCGAGAAGAATGGCGAAACCCAGACCGGTGGCTGCCGTCCCGGTCGCCGCATGGGTCTGGAAATGTTCGATACCATTATCCCCAGAGAGGTGGGTATCCATGCCGCAAAGCAGGCCGTTACCATGGCCGGTGCAGGCTACTGCCCCGCCGGCGTTATGCCCGTTGCCATTGACAACGGCTTCGGCGGCGTCATCTTCCACGAAGCCTGCGGCCACTCTCTGGAGGCCAGCGCCGTGGCTTACGGTTGCAGCCAGTTTGTGGGCAAGCTGGGGCAGAAGATCGCCAGCGACAAGGTTACCGCCATCGATGACGGCACCATCCCCAATGCCTGGGGCTCCATCAACTTCGATGACGAGGGTACTCCCTCCCGGAAGAATGTGCTGATTCAGAACGGTGTCCTCATGACCTATATGATCGACAAGTTTAACGGCCGCCGCATGGGGATGTCCTCCACCGGCAATGCCCGCCGCCAGAGCTATGCCTTCACCCCCACCTCCCGCATGACCAACACCTATATCGCCCCCGGCACCGATACCCGGGAGGAGATTATCGGCTCCATGGAATATGGTCTGTATGCCGGCGTGAGTGCGGATTCGCCGGGAGGTTTCTGTTTGTTGGCAGGCTCTGCTGCCGGGCGGGTCATGACCCGCCCCTACGACTGTCAACGAACGTTTTCGGGTTTGCTGGGGGCTGGTGGTTGCGGAACAGTTGGTTCTACATTCGTACGGAGGGGTCATGACCCCTCCGGGTACTTCCGGGAGCGAAAGCGCCGGATAAACCGCAAAAACCCTTCCCGACAATTCGCAGGGAACTCGATTTGCTGTGCCATGTTCCGCAACCGGGGACTGCCGATAATCACACACCGCACCCACCATGTAGCGCGCGGCATCCCTGACGCGCACGGTGGGCGGTTTCGGATTCGCCGGAAAGTCTTCGCTTGCTGGCAGGTTCTATTGCGTCCTCTCAGCCTCGCTTCTTCGGCAGCTCTCCCAAAGGGAGAGCCTTTGGTGGCTTCGCCCGAAGGGCGCACTTGCCTCCCCATTGGGGGAGGTGCCCGAAGGGCGGAGAGGGTTTTGCGAATTCGCCGGGAGGTCGGTGGTTGAGGTAAGGCTCTGCTGCCTGGCGCGTCAAGGATGCCGCGCGCTACGGTTGGTGCGGGTTTTGCGGCGTGAGTGCGAATTCGCCGGAAGGTTTTCACTTGCTGGCAGATTCTACTGCCGGGCGGGTCATGACCCGCCCCTACGACTGTCAACGAACGTTTTCGGGTTTGCTGGGGGCTGGTGGTTGCGGAACAGTTGGTTCTACATTCGTACGGAGGGATCATGACCCCTCTGGGTACTTCCGGGAGCGGAAGCGCCGGATAAACCGCAAAAACCCTTCCCGATAATTCGCAGGGAACTTGGTTTGCTGTGCCATGTTCCGCAACCGGGGACTGCAAATAAAGGCACACCGCACCCACCATGTAGCGCGCGGCATCCCTGACGCGCACGGTGGGTGGTGCGGATTCGCCGGAAAGTCTTCGCTTGCTGGCAGGTTCTATTGCGTCCTCTCAGCCTCGCTTCTTCGGCAGCTCTCCCAAAGGGAGAGCCTTTGGTGGCTTCGCCCGAAGGGCGCACTTGCCTCCCCATTGGGGGAGGTGCCCGAAGGGCGGAGAGGGTTTTGCGAATTCGCCGGGAGGTCGGTGGTTGAGGTAAGGCTCTGCTGCCTGGCGCGTCAAGGATGCCGCGCGCTACGGTTGGTGCGGGTTTTGCGGCGTGAGTGCGAATTCGCCGGAAGGTTTTCACTTGCTGGCAGATTCTACTGCCGGGCGGGTCATGACCCGCCCCTACGACTGTCAACGAACGTTTTCGGGTTTGCTGGGGGCTGGTGGTTGCGGAACAGTTGGTTCTACATTC
>SVLX01000028.1 GCA_015067725.1 Oscillospiraceae bacterium
ATGTCTATACCAACATCGCCGAAGCAACTGGATGCGGCAGCACCGGCGATGTTGGTATAGACATTGCTGTCAATGACGATAGAGCCCTTGTCAGTGGTTTGACGGATCATAATGTTACCTCCTTTGCCGCTTATGCGGCGGGATGTTTACCCCCACCACCCGGTTTCAGGTGGTGGGACAGATGTTCATTGGGTAGAATCGCTCAAAGCATGGACTGCTCCCAGCACGCAGGGGCGGCAATGTCCATGAGTTTCACCACGGTGGGTGCCACGTTCGCCAGACCGAAAGCACCCTCCCGGATGGTGTAGGTCTTATCCTTGTCATAGATGATGAAGGGGACGGGGTTCAGGCTGTGGGCGGTGCGGACAGAGGTCTTGCCCTTCTTGGTCTCGGTCATCTGGTCGGCATTGCCGTGGTCGGCGGTGATGAGGACGGTATAACCATACTGGTCAGCGGCCTGCAGAACTGCATTCAGGCACTCGTCCAGCCGCTCCATGGAGTAGACCACGGCCTCCATGACGCCGGTGTGACCCACCATGTCGCCATTGGGGTAGTTACAGCGGAGGAAATCATACTGTTTGGAAGCCATTGCTGCCACCAGAGCCTCAGTGATTTCCTTGCACTTCATGGCAGGTGCCTGCTCAAAGGGAATCACATCAGAGGGAATCTCCACATATTCCTCCAGCTTTTCGTCCACCTTGCCGGAGCGGTTGCCGTTCCAGAAATAGGTCACATGGCCATACTTCTGGGTCTCGGACAGGGCATATTCCCGGATACCGTGGGCACAGAGCACCTCAGTCAGGGTATTGGTGATGACGGGGGGCTGAACCAGATAATTCTCCGGGATATTCAGGTCGCCGTCATACTGGAGCATACCGGCAAACTTCACGCCGGTGTAATCGCCCCGGTCGAACTTGTCGAAGTCTTTCCGGTCAAAGGCCAGAGACAGCTCCTGCGCCCGGTCGCCACGGAAGTTAAAGAGAATCACGCTGTCGCCGTTTTCAATCTTCGCCACGGGCTTGCCGTCCCGCTCCACCACGAAGGCAGGCAGATCCTGGTCAATGATGCCGGGGTTTTCTTCCCGGTAAGTTTCGATGGCGGCGGTGGCAGAGGGGAAGGACCGACCCTGCGCCTGCACATGGGTGCGCCAGCCTCTTTCCACCATGGCCCAGTTGGCCTCATAGCGGTCCATGGTGATGTGCATACGGCCGCCGCCGGAAGCGATGGCATAATCGTAACCGGGCTCACGCAGGGTGGAGAGAACCTCCTCCAACTGGGCAACAAACTCCAGAGCGGAGGTGGCGGGGACATCTCTGCCGTCCAGCAGGATATGGCAATAGACCCGCTTAATGCCGGTCGCCTTAGCCTGCCGCAGCAGGGCGATGAGATGGTTGATGTGGGAGTGGACATTGCCGTTGGACAGAAGACCGATGAAGTGCATGGCCTTGTCCTTTTCGGTGCAGTTCCTGGCCAGTTCCTGCCAGACCTGAGAGGCGAAGAGCTTGCCGGAGGTGATGGATTCCTCCACCAGCTTGGCACCCTGAGAATAGATCTGACCACAGCCCAGGGCATTGTGACCCACCTCAGAATTGCCCATATCGTCATCGCTGGGCAGACCGACGGCGGTACCGTGGGCCTTCAGCCAGGTATGGGGATAACGCTCCAGGAGCATATCCAGCGTAGGGGTATTGGCCTGCTTAACTGCATCACCGGCGCCGCCGTCACCACGGCCAACGCCATCCATAATCACAAGAACAATGGGTTTATTCACCATAAGAATCAAAGCCTCCGAAGAAATTTTGCCTATTTGTGCATGATAAGTCCTTTCATTTTACACGATTTCCGGGAAAAATACAACTATTATTTTGTAAAACCACAAAAAGGCCAAAATCCGGGGGTCATATTAGGTGGTTTTCAACAAAAATGCCGGAATTTCCCGGTTTTACCTTGTTTTTTACAACCTGTTGGGCAGGATTTCCCGGGATTTCCCTTTATTTTTGCCAAATGATTTATAGTAGGCAGTGTGGTTATTGTATGCCGGGCGGGAGGGGTTGATGCAAAGGGAAACCCCGGAATCGGGTGGGATTCCGGGGTGGGGTGTTAGAGAAAACGCCATAAAGACAGAATAAAGACAAACACCTGCTGGATGGATGAGATGCAACACCATGTACCGGATTCGCTCTGCTCAGCATCTCGGCAGGACAGTTACAGCAATTAACCCCCGCGATTCTCGTCTTGTTGCGTATTCCAGAAGTGCCCGTGCATTACTGGCCGAATGCCAGACATAAGCAATCAGGCAATCCACATGATCGACCATATAGCGGTTCGCCCGAACGATGGCCAGCTTGCGGGGAACGTTTTCCATGTCAGGGGGATAAAAGGTGTAGTCAAACCCCGCCGGTGGTTCAATTGGCCGCTCGGCGGGGTGGTAGGGAATCAACAGGGACAGGGTTATCCCCGGATGCCTTTTCTTTGCTGCAATCACCGCCTTCGCCGCCATGCGGTCAAAGCCACCATAATGACCGACAAAGAAAGCTGTCACCCCATATTCGGTAACGTGTTGTTCCACGACATCTGCTAATGCCGGATAAACCTCGTCAGAGGCCTCCTTGTGTCCAATGAAAAAACAGCTTCTCATCAAATTTACCTCCATATTTCGCTCAACTAAATATATTTATTATATTTGGTAATACGAAATATAGCAAGCCCTTTTCCGCATATAATGGAGTCATCTGGGAGGTGAGCAGGATGAAGCCAAGGAAGCTCGCACTGGGCAATCGCAACATCATTGGCAAACGTGTAACAGAAGCACGGTTGGCCAGAGGAATGAAACAGGTTGAGCTGTTGGCCAAATTACAGCTCGCCGGAGTGGATTTGAGTGTGCCTGCGCTTTCTTTGCTGGAGGGACAAAAGCGACCTGTTTCGGACATTGAACTGAATGCTCTTGCGGATATTCTGGATGTATCCGTGGATTGGTTGTTGGGAAGAGAAGAAAAAATGCCGCTTGCTTGAGTGCGTTGCTCATGCAGGCGGTTTTGCACACAGGCGACAGTCTGCCATTTTCCATGTCTCAATGCCGGCAGCAAAAAGGACCGGAATCCCCAGACTCCGGCCCTCGCCTCATTCAATTCCCCTGAATATGCGCCGAAAGATGCACCGACAGCACTGCCATAGACGCCGCCATATTCTCATACTGCACCAGAATATGCTGGGGCACGTCCAGATGGGTGGCGGCAAAGGACCAGATGGCCTTGACCCCATTGGCAATCAGCAGGTCACAGACCTCCTGCGCGGCGGCGGCGGGTACGGTGATGATGCCGATGGGCACCGGGTTGCTCCGGAAGAATTCCGGCAGTTTGCTCAGCGCATAGATGGGTGTGCCGGATTCGGTCTCCCCGTCCAGCTCCGCATTGGCATCAAAAGCGGCCACAATCTCCAGACCATAGTCCGCAAAGCCACTGTAGCCCATGAGTGCCCGGCCCAGCTTGCCCGCGCCAATCAGCACCGCCTCATTGGTATTGTTGCAACCCAAAAACTGCTCAATATCCTCAATAAGACTCTCCCGCTGATAGCCCACCTTGGGTCGCCCACCATCGGACACCAGGGCCAAATCTTTGCGCACCTGCACCTCGCCCATATTCAGGGCGGCGGCCAGTGCGGTGGCGGAGATATTGGCCGGTCCATCGGCAGGGATGGACTTCAGATAAGCCAGATACGTTGGCAGTCGCTTTAATACAGATTTGGAGATTCCCAAGGTGTTCATATGCAGTCTTTCCTCCCGGAGCGGTTTTGGCTGATTTCCTGTATTATACCACATATCTCGGATTTTGCAACTGATTTCTCAGAAAACTGCACCGGTTCGGTTTGCAAAAGTGATTTTCGGGAGTAACGCAGCCGGGAATACCGGTCAGCCAGCAGAGCTGCCTGACCCCTCAGTTGGCAGAAAAACTCTGCTCCGGCTATGGCATTAACCAATCTGCCGGAGAATCTCCCGCCGCAGTCGCTCCATGATTCGCTTCTCCAGCCGGGAGATATAGGACTGAGAAATGCCCATCAATTCGGCCACCTCTTTTTGGGTGCGCTCTTTCTTCCCCTGAAGCCCATAGCGCATGGTGACAATGGTCTTCTCCCGTTCAGGAAGTCCTTCCAATGCCTGCTGCAGGAGCTGTAAATCCACCTCGTCCTCCAATGGGCGGGAGATCATGTCCTCCTGTGTACCCAGAACATCGGAAAGCAGCAGCTCATTGCCGTCATAGTCGGTGTTGATGGGCTCATCCAGAGAGACTTCTGTCTTCTGGTTGGCCGTCCTGCGGATGACCATGAGGATCTCATTTTCAATGCACCGGGAGGCATAGGTGGCCAATTTAATGTTCTTGTCCCGGCGGTAGGTGTTGATGGCCTTGATGAGTCCAATGGTACCAATGGAAATCAGGTCCTCAATGTTGATGCCCGTATTCTCAAATCGGCGGGCAATATAGACCACCAGCCGCAGATTCCGCTCAATGAGGATGTTTTTGGCCTCCGGGTCTTCGGTTGCCAGTCGGGTCAGCAGTGCCTGCTCCTCAACCGCAGGCAGTGGCGGGGGCAGTGTAACACTCCCGCCGATGTAGTAGATGTGCCCCGGTTGGCAAAAGTTCAGTAATTTGTACAGCAGTTTGGTCAGTTTACCCATAAGCTCCTCCTCCTGTCAATGCCTGATATGTATCCGCTCCGGATAGTGTCTCCGGAGAAAAGGCCACCAGATTCCCGGCTTTCCTGCCGCCCACCGTCACCCGGTCACAGCGCACCGCCAACAGCAGTCCACTGCCGCTCAGGGCATGATACGGGATGAGTCGACAGGGCTTGGACGCACTCCACTGCGCCATGGCTTCTGCCGGATTCCGCAGGTCCACCTGTCCCAGCAGAGCTCTGGCTGACTTTTCGCCCACCACCATAACCGGTTCGCCGGAAAAAGGGTCGCGCAAAGTATTGCCGGAATCCCGCAGGGCAGTGAGTTTAAGCTGCTTGTCCCCCAACGAAATGGTCACGGGAACCAACTGCCCGGCGTGTTGCATCGCTCCACGGAACAGCAGTCCGCAACCCAACATGAGCACTGCCGCCCCGCCAACCACCGGCCAAAACCCCCACAGCCCCAAAGCCTGCACCATGCCACCCAGGGCAAAACTGAAGCCCAGAAGCAACGCGCCACGGGTCACCGCGCCCCGGTTTGCCCCGAATGCCGTCACCGTCATCAGCCCCAGAAACACTGTCCGCCACAGATTCCCACCCAGAAAGCCCAGACCCGGCATCACCGTCAGCGCCGCATACCCTGCCCCCAGTACCGCCCCGGCCAAGAGCCGCCACCGGTTCACCACAGCTCCGGTCAACCGGCTGACTCCGGCAAGCAGAGTATAATTCACCGCCAGATTCAGGGCAATGAGTACATCCAGATAGACGGTCATGGGTGAATCCTCCTGCGATGCTGTTGCCGGTATAACGGAAATTTGCCCCTGCCATTGTTGTTGCCCTTCATTCCCTCGCCCCCTTTGCCACCCAGTATAGCCGCCGGGGGGTAAAAATGGGGTCGAGTTCCCCGGCGGTGTTCCCGGAATCCATCGGGGAGAAACGGCCACACCGGAGAGGTTTCGCACCCACCCGGGATGTCCCGGCAGAATCTGCTGACGAAGCTCCGCCGGATGGCACAGGAGCGGTCGAGAAGTTTTTGCGGGCACGGGAGAGAAGATAAATTGGATTCGCCATGAAAACCTGCCAGCGAAGCGAGACCGGAGAGAATGCCTGTGGTGCTCTCCCAAGGGGGCAATGCTGTCAACTTAATCCGCAGCGCACTTACATCCCTGATGCGTATTCGTGGGCGATTGCGGATTTGCCGGAAGGTGGGTGATTGCAGAAAGGCTGTAGTGCACCCGCTCAGCCTCGCTTCGCTCGGCAACTCTCCCAAAGGGAGAGCCTTGGGGTGTACCCTTTCACTAAGTTGACCGCATTGCCGGTTGGGGGAGATGCCGCCGCAACGGCTGAGCGGGCATAGCTGTATCCATCCGCAACCGACAACCCTCCGGCGTTTCCGCTCCCGGAGGTGCCCTCATCATGCCCAACAGATGTCTATCCGCGAAAATATCGTCCCATTCTCCTTTTTTACGGAAAAACCAGTTGTAACACCGCCAGAAAAATGGTACAATAACCAAACACCCTTTCCCCGGTGGAAAAATCCCTTGCAATCCGATACCGCCTGTGTTATAATAGAACAAATTTTTGATTTCTATTTTGGCTTGTATCTTTTTCGGGAGGTGCCTATGAAAGAAGAACTGGTTATCCGTGGCGCGCGGCAGAATAACCTAAAAAACATCGACCTGACTATCCCCAGAGATAAGCTCATCGTCTTCACCGGTCTGTCCGGTTCGGGCAAGTCTTCTCTGGCCTTTGATACCATCTATGCCGAGGGTCAGCGGCGGTATGTGGAATCTTTATCCTCTTACGCCCGGCAGTTTTTGGGGCAGATGGATAAACCGGACGTAGACTCTATTGACGGTCTCTCCCCGGCCATCTCCATCGACCAAAAAACCACCTCCAAAAACCCCCGCTCCACCGTGGGTACCGTCACGGAAATTTATGACTATCTCCGTCTGCTCTGGGCAAGAGTGGGTATCCCCCATTGCCCCAAATGTGGCAGAGAAATCCGGCGGCAGACCATTGACCAAATCGTGGATCAGGTGCTGGCGCTGGAGGAGGGGACCCGCTTTCTGGTGCTCTCCCCGGTGATTCGGGGCAAAAAAGGTGAGCATAAGAAGGTGCTGGAGGATGCCCGGAAATCCGGCTTCTCCCGCGTCCGGGTGGATGGGATTCTCTATGATTTGAACGAAGAAATTACCATGGAGAAGAACAAAAAGCACACCATTGAGCTGGTCGTGGACCGGTTGGTGCTCCGGGCGGATATGCGCCGCCGCCTTGCGGACTCTTTGGAGACAGCCTGCGCCCAGTCCGGCGGACTGGTGCTCATTCATCTGCCCCGGGAGGAGCGGGATATGGAGTTCTCCCAGAATTATGCCTGCCCGGATTGCGGCATCAGTCTCTCTGCCCTTGAACCCCGGATGTTCTCTTACAATACCCCCTATGGCGCTTGCCCGGAGTGCTCCGGCCTGGGTTACCGGCTGATGGCTGACCCGGCGCTGGTGATTCCCGACCCCACCAAGTCCATTTGGGATGGGGCAATTCAACTCTCCGGCTGGTCCAGTGTCCGCTCGGATTCCATCTTCCGGATGTATTTCGAGGCACTGGCAAAAAAATACAACTTCTCCCTGACCGTGCCCTTTGACACCTATTCCCCTCAGGTCAGAGATGTGATCCTCTATGGCACCAAAGGTGAAAAACTGCGGATGACCTATAACCGGGGCTCCGGCATGGGCGTTCTGGAGCAACCATTTGAGGGAATCATGAACAATTTGGAGCGGCGATTCCGGGAGACCACCTCCGATGCCGTCCGTAAGGAGCTGGAGGAATGTATGTCCACCTCCCCCTGCCCCCGGTGCGGCGGCGACCGGTTGTCAGACATTGCCCGGGCGGTCACTGTCGGCGGCCTGGGTCTGGCGGAATTCTGCCGGCTGACTGTGGCAAAGGCACTGGAGTTCATCGAAAAGCTGGACTTAAGCGGCAATGACTGCATTATCGCCCAACCCATCCGCAAGGAAATCCTTGCCCGGTTGCAATTCCTTATGGATGTGGGTCTGCAGTACTTGACGCTGAACCGGGGCGCAGGTACACTCTCAGGCGGCGAGAGTCAGCGCATCCGTCTGGCGACCCAGATCGGTTCATCCCTGATGGGCGTGCTGTATATTCTCGATGAGCCCTCCATCGGTCTGCACCAGCGGGACAATGACAAACTCCTGCAGACCCTGAAGCACCTGCGGGATATCGGCAATACCCTGATTGTGGTGGAGCATGACGAAGACACCATGCGGGCGGCTGACTTTATTGTGGACGTTGGTCCTGCCGCCGGTATTCACGGTGGCGAAATCGTGGCCACCGGCTCTATAGAAGACATTATTGCCTGCCCCCGCTCCATTACCGGGCAGTATTTGTCCGGGGTGAAGAAGATTCCCGTCCCCGCCCGCAGAAGACCGGGAAACGGTCACTGTCTGGAGGTCATCGGGGCAGAGGAAAACAATCTGCAAAATATCGATGTGTCCATTCCTCTGGGCACATTCACCTGCGTCACCGGTGTCTCCGGCAGCGGCAAGTCCAGTCTGGTCAACGAGGTGCTGTATAAGGTGCTGGCCGCCAGACTGAACCGGGCAAGAACCCGCCCCGGTGCTTTCGGAGAAATCCGGGGGCTTGAGCATCTGGATAAGGTCATTGCCATTGACCAAAGTCCCATCGGCAGAACGCCCCGCTCCAACCCCGCCACCTATACCGGACTCTTTAATGACATCCGTGACCTGTTCGCCTCCACGGCCGAAGCCAAAGCCAGAGGCTACAGCACCGGACGATTCTCCTTTAACGTCAAAGGCGGTCGGTGCGAAGCCTGCTGTGGTGACGGTTTGGTGAAGATCGAAATGCACTTCCTTCCGGATGTGTATGTCCCCTGCGAAGTCTGTCATGGTCAGCGGTATAACCGGGAGACGCTGGAGGTTCGCTACAAAGGCAAGAATATCTCCGATGTGCTGGAGATGACTGCGGACGAGGCCGTGGTCTTCTTTGAAAATCTGCCCAAAATCTGCCGCAAGGTGCAGACTTTGGTGGATGTGGGTCTGGGCTACATCAAACTGGGTCAGGCTTCCACCACCCTCTCCGGCGGCGAGGCGCAGCGGGTGAAGCTGGCCACAGAATTGTCCAAACACGCCACCGGCTCCACCATCTATATTTTGGATGAACCCACCACAGGACTGCACAC
Organism: Oscillospiraceae bacterium; assembly: GCA_015067725.1. Lineage (GTDB taxonomy): Bacteria > Bacillota > Clostridia > Oscillospirales > Oscillospiraceae > Faecousia. The sequence goes on from SVLX01000028.1 coordinate 8,885, forward strand.
TGCCGATGTCCACCGGCTTATTGATGTCTTGCGATTGCTGGTAGAGGCGGGGAATACGGTGCTGGTCATTGAGCATAATCTGGATGTGATCAAATGCGCCGACCACATCATTGACCTGGGTCCCGAAGGCGGCGACGGTGGCGGCAGAATCGTCGCCACCGGTACACCGGAGGAGGTGGCGCGGGTGGCAGGCAGCTTCACCGGTCACTATCTCGCCCCGGTATTGCAGGCAGATACTTCCGAACCCTGATGCGCCGGAATCCCGCCTCCACCCCGTTGAATACCCCAATGGAACATGAAAAACGCCGGAACACAGGCAACACCTGGTTCCGGCGGGATTTTCAGCGGGATTATAAATGGTCGTAGAAAGAGCCCGGCAGGACCTCAGACAGCTCCAGCCGCGTTTTTTCCAGAACACCTGTTGGCATGGGCTTGGGGATGGGGCTGTTTACTTCGTGCTGGAACTTTTTCCGCAGAGCGATGGAAACGGAAACCTCCGTCCCTCCGCCGGCAACAGGCGCAACATAAACCGCGCCGCCATGAGCCGCCGCAAAGCCACGGATATTGGTCAGTCCCAAGCCCAGACCATGACGGATGTCCTCAAGACCGGGGACACGGTGGAATCGGGTAAAGAGACTGCTGAGAATCTCCTGCGGAATTCCTGTGCCATTGTCGGTAATGCGCACAATGGCATGCGTCTTGTTGCTCAACAGTTCGCCATGGATGCGACCATTGGGCGGAAGGAATTTCAGGGAGTTGGACAGTAACCGGAGAATGCATGTCTCCAGTTGCTCACGGTCAACCAGAGCGATGGTTTTGCGCATCGGCGCATGGAAGGTAATGGTATGTCCGGTGGATTCAGCCGCGGTAGCGGCAGCTTCAAAGATTTCTTCCAGGGTGTTACCCAACTCTACAGATTCTTTCCAGAGCATCGGCTCGGTATGAAGCATATAGCCGTCAGACATATTATCCAGAATTCTCTGCATTTGATAATACCCCCGGCACATCTCCTGCAGGATTGGATCGTTGCATTCGTGGCCAGAGAGCAGTGCCTCCAATGAGACCAGGATGGAACTCAGCGGATTGCGGAGCTGCGCAGAGGCCAGCGCAAGAGACCGAAGGCACAAATCATCTCCCGGAATTTCCAGAATGAACAAATAGCCCTCATCGGTGCGGCTGATCTCTGCCTGCACCGGATTACCATGGACTTCCAGTGTGACAAATAATGCGCCGTCGCCCATCTGCTGTACCTGCGGCCAAAAATCACCCAGCAAGGGTGCAATATCTCCGCCTTCCCCAACCCCAATTGCCTGAGCATGAGAGTTGCCGTAGACGATCGTATTACCTCTGGTGGTGAAGCCAGGACAATCATGGCGTTCCAGAAGCGCAATTGTGTTTTGCAAATTGAGCATGGTGATTCCTCCCCCATTGACGGGATTAGCATATGCGTTTTCTTTGGAAAGACCCCAGAGAAATCTTTCCAGAAGTATGCCTATATTGTACACATAATTCGACAAAATAGCAAGACTTTTTTGAAAAAGAGGGAGATATATGATGGAACACAGCGGACACCGGGAGCGGGTGAAGCAACGCTATGCCCAACAGGGGTTGAAAGGATTTGACGAAGAGAATATCCTGGAGATGCTGCTGTACTATGCCATCCCCCGAAAAGACACACTGCCGATAGCTCGTGGGCTGCTGAATCGGTTTGATCGGCTGGTGGACGTGCTGAACACTCCGGTTGAGGAGCTGGTTAAAATGGAGGGCGTGGGAGAAGGTACCGCCCAGTATCTCCATATGCTGGCGGACATATGCCGCTTTTGCTGTGCCCAGCGTTACCGGGAGGATCTTGTACTGGACTCAACGGAGCGGTATGGGGAATACCTGCTTCCCAAGTACTATGGTCTGCAGGACGAGACCGTCTTCCTGCTGTGTCTCAATGGGCAGTGCAACCCGGTTGGGTGCCGGATCATCAGTACCGGTGACCTGAATTCCGCCACTGTCCCCATCCGGCGAATTGTGGAGTTTGCCTTGTCTGTTGGCGCGGCTTCCGTGGTCTTGGCCCACAACCACCCCAACGGTGTGGCATTGCCCTCGGATCAGGATATTCTGGCAACCCAAAGGGTGGCCAATGCCCTGAACCTGATGGAGATTGATCTGGCAGACCATTTGGTTGTGGCCGGAGAGGATTTTGTCTCCATGGCTGCCTCCGGTACACTCCCAAAGGGTCGGGACAACATCGTCGAACAGTTGACTGCTGAAGAAAAAACGCTGACGCTCAGTGTCGTCCAGCGATAGGCAGGCGGGTGCCAAGTCAGTCTATGCCATGCACAATCGGGAAGGTGCAGACTTTCGGGTCTGCGCCTGTTTATCCCCGGTGGGAATGAAACTTTTCGCAATCGATAACAACGTTTATCGAGAAGGGGACTGTGCGGCAGGGCAAATTGGAACGAAACATGGCCGGCGGGCTGTCGGGAGAAATATTCCGGAATGACAATAACGGTATCCCGGCAAAGAACTGTTCCCGATTCCGGATTTGTGGTTGCAGTCATACGCCGGATATGGTAAAATAAAACCAAATCGTCAAGGAGGAGATTCCCATGGCAAACCTGCTGAAGCTCATTACCTTGCTGGTCACCAGAGTGGTGAAACTTTTTACCCGGAGAAGCGAAAAAAAGATTCAGGAGCTGAACTACTATAGTAAGGCTTACGAACAGTTCCTGACCGGGGCATTCTCCAAAGACGAGAAACACCGGCAGGAGCTGGTCTATGCCACCAGACTTTTCAGTGACAAGGCTTATCAGAAGTCTCTGGATAAACTCCGGGCGCTGACGGAGCATTGCCAAACCAACGCAGACCGGGCGGCGGTGCTGTTCTTCCTCGCCCTGAACCATTCCCGGATGGGCAACCGGGAGCTCGCCATCAGCACTTATCGCCAACTGGTTGCCATTGCCCCCATGCACTCTGCGGGCTGGTCCAATCTGGGCGAGCAATACCGGCTGAGCGGTCAGGAAGATGAAGCCATCCGCTGTTACCGGCAGGCTATCCAGGTGGACGGCAGCAACGCACAGGCCCACAACAATCTGGCCTATCTGTATGTCCAGCGGGGCGAGTATGACGAGGCAATTGCTTTTGGCCGCCGGGCGCTGGAGTTGCGGCCGGATCTGGATTACTGCGCCGTCCATATGGCCATGGCTTATCGTGGACTGGGAGATGAGGCAATGGTTGCCCATTACAGCAAAATGGCGCTGTCGGGCAGTATCACCCGGGATGAGCTGGATGATGCTCTGCGGCGCATTTCCATCCGCGAGCGTGCCGCTGAACCCCTTCCGCCCGCCAATCCGCTGGAGGATTTGGACCCGGTGGCAGAGCAGTGGCAGAAGGCAACCGGTATCCCCACGGCGTGGCTGGCCATCAGCGGCAAAGCATCAGGGCCCCATCAAATCGGCGGTCCGGCACTGGGGACCGCGCCGGTTGACGGCAGGGGCAACCCCATGCGGCTGTTGTGCGCACTGGATTGCCGGGAATTGCGTGATCTTCCGGACTTCCCCCGGACGGGCTTGTTGCTGTTCTACATCGCACGGGACGAAACCTGGGGGTTGAACCGGAGCTGTCCCACAGACCAGACCGGTTTCCGGGTCATCTATAGCCCGGAGAATCACCTGAGCCGGGGAAGTGAGCCTGCCGGTGGAGAGGAATTCCTGGTGGCATGGGAGTGCCGCGGGCAGTGCCAGATGCGGACCGGCTCCATGCCCATGGAGGATTACCGCTTCAGACCCACCTTCAATGCCCTGATGAAGAAAATGGGCAGACCGGCGCTGGAAGAACTGCCGGAGGATGTTACCGAAACCCTGCGCCGTTGGTTTAATGCCGAGGGACATCGTGTCGGCGGTTATGCCGGATTTAACCGGGGCGACCCCAGAGAAGACCCCCGGTATGCCAAATACGATACGTTGCTGTTGCAGATTGAGCAGCACGTCATAGAACAGCACCATGTCCATATCCGCTTCGGCCCTCTGGGCGGCACTTGTCAGTTCTTCATTCCCGGAGAGAATCTCAGGGCGGGGGACTTCTCAGACATCCTCTACTGGTGGGACGAAGGGACGGAAGAACCGGATTGAAATAAACCATAACCCATAGGAAAATACGGAATAAGAAGGTGACTTTTATGCAAGAAATGGAGAAACAGTTTCACATTCGCTGCGTGGAGGGTGACGTGGGGCATTACTGCCTGCTGCCCGGCGACCCGGGAAGATGCGAGGCGATTGCCAAGCTCTTTGACAACCCCGTCCATGTGGGCATGAACCGGGAGTACAACATCTATACCGGCTATCTTTTGGGCGAAAAAGTCTCGGTCTGCTCCACGGGCATCGGTGGTCCTTCTGCCTCCATCGCCATGGAGGAACTGCACAACATCGGTGTCCATACCTTCATCCGGGTGGGCACTTGCGGCGGCATTGATCTGGATGTCCGCTCCGGCGACATTGTGGTGGCGACCGGTGCGGTGCGTTATGAGCATACCTCCATGGAATATGCCCCCATTGAATTCCCGGCGGTCAGTGATTTGGATATTGCCATTGCTCTGCGGCAGGCGGCACAGAATATGGGTAAGCGAACGCATGTGGGTGTGGTGCAGTGCAAGGATGCCTTCTATGGTCAGCACGCATCCCATAAGATGCCGGTTTCTTATGAGCTGGAGCAGAAGTGGGAGGCCTGGAAGCGTCTGGGCGTGAAAGCCAGCGAGATGGAGTCTGCCGCCCTCTTTGTGGTGGCATCCGCACTGGGTGTGCGCTGTGGCAGTTGCTTCCATGTGGTCTGGAATCAGGAGCGGGAGAAAGCCGGTCTTGACCAGGACATGAGCGAGGATACCACCGCCGCCGTCCGGGTGGGCGTGGAGGCCATGAAGCTCATCATTCAGCAAGATAAGGGACTGTAACGTTAGAAGCAGGCCGTCTTTTCATCCCTTTGGGGTGCTTAAGGCGGTCTGTTTGGCATAACCCGGCAGAGATTTGGCATTTTGAATTAAAATGCTTGCAAAGATTTGGTGGTTTTGCCAGTCAGGATTCTGGAAAAGATGTTGCGATTTTCCCAAAAGGGGAGTATAATGGTATTGTACTGTGGGTTGGTTTGGCATTGTGCCCGCCGGACATCCCCGCAGAGAAAAAAGTACAACGAAACCGCCATGAAAAAAACAAAAGTGAGGTATTTTCCAAATGATTGCACATGGTAAAGAGATTAAGGTATTTTGCGGCAATGCCCATCCCGAGTTTGCCAAGATGGTCTGTGATGAGCTGGGGATTGACCTGGGCAACTGCACCGTCAAGTCTTTCGCTGACGGCGAAGTCTCCGTCTCCGTTAACGAGACTGTCCGCGGCTGCGACGTGTTCGTGGTACAGTCCACCTGCAAGCCCGTCAACAACAACCTGATGGAGTTGCTCATCATGGTTGACGCTTTCCGCCGCGCCTCCGCCGGTCGGATCACCGCCGTCATTCCCTACTTCGGCTATGCCCGTCAGGACCGCAAGGCCAAGGGTCGCGATCCCATCTCCGCCAAGCTGGTGGCAAACATGATCGTCGCCGCCGGTGCTGACCGGGTTCTGACTATGGATCTCCATGCATCCCAGATTCAGGGCTTCTTTGACATCCCCGTGGACAATATGCACGCCGCTCCCGTCTTTGTGAAGTATTATCTGGAGAAGTTCCCCGAGAATAAGTTTGACCACAGTGATTTCGTGGTGGTCTCTCCCGATGCCGGCTCTGTTGCCCGTGCCCGTGACTTTGCCTCCAAGGTGCATATGGATCTGGCTATTGTGGACAAGCGCCGCCAGAAGGCCAATTTCTGCGAGGTCATGAACGTGATCGGTGATGTCCGGGGCAAGATCTGCATCCTGTATGATGATATGGTGGATACCGCCGGCTCTCTGTGCAACGCCGCCGCCGCTCTGGTGGAAGTGGGCGGTGCCAAGGAAGTTTTCGCCTGTGCATCCCATGGCGTTCTTTCCGGCCCTGCGCTGGAGCGCATTGAGAACAGCTACATTCAGGAGCTGATGTTCACCAGCACCATCCCCCTGCCCGAAGGCTACAACGGCGACAAGATCAGACAGATTGATGTCGCCCCCCTCTTTGCCAAGGCCATCAACCGGGTCTACACCGAGACCTCTATCTCCAGCCTGTTCTGATGCTGCTCAGACCATCGGCAGATTTCCTTATCGTTGGTCTGGGCAATCCCGGAGCGAAATACGACCGAACCCGGCACAATGCCGGGTTTCGGGCTCTGGACAGCCTGAGCAGGAAACTGTCCTGTCGGGTGGATAAGGGGAAATTTCAATCCCTCACCGGGCAGTGTAGTTTTCAGGGCCTGAAGCTGGTTTTACTGAAGCCCCAGACCTATATGAACCTCTCCGGAGATGCGGTAGCGCAGGCCGCCCGGTTTTATAAGCTGCCGCCGGAGCGGATTATTGTTCTCTATGACGACATTTCTTTAGACCCCGGCCGCCTGCGCATCCGGGCTGATGGCTCTGCAGGCGGGCACAACGGCATGAAGAGCATCATCGCCCGGCTGGGGACGCAGGAGTTCCCCCGGGTGAAGATTGGCGTAGGTGCCAAGCCCCATCCTGAATATGATTTGGCGGACTGGGTGCTGTCCACCTTCTCGGCACAGGAAGAAAAAGCCCTCGACCCCATTTGGGAAAAGGCGGCAGAGGCGGTGCTGGCCGTGGCGACACTGGGAACAGAGAAGGCAGCCAATCAGTTTAATGGGAAATAGGCGTCGCATTTTACGAAACCGCAATGTATCTCGCAGGGAACTTCTTGAGCGTTCCTTGTAGTGGGCTTAGAGGGCTATGTGGTTTCATTCCATAGTCCTGTGTGCGTCAAAAGCCATCCTTACAAACGAAAGGGATATTTCCTTTTTCAGCAGATTCCACAATCCACCCCCTTAATGGGGGTGGGCGGCATTCAAAAGCCGCAACCCGCTTGCAGCCTTTGAATACCGAAGCCCACAACAACATAACATACAAAAGAAAACCACGGAAAGGGGACTACTGCCTCTTTCCGCATTCGTGCGTGGTGACTCCCTCAGTCGCCTGCGGCGACAGCTCCCTCTGGGAGGGAGCCCTTGTTTACCCAACCCCGAAAGGAGAACCCCATGGAACTACTCTTATCCACCTTAACCCACCTTCCGGAATTCCGGCGTATTCTGGAGCTGACTGCCACCGGTGAGGCCGTTGCCGCCACCGGATTGAGCCAGATTAACCGGGCCCATGTGATTGCCGGACTCTGCCGGGAGAGCCGCAGACCGGTGGCCATTTTGTGTCAGGATGATCTGGCGGCAAAACGGCTCAGCGAGGAATTAAAAGCCTTCCTGGGTCAGCAACCGCCGGTTTTCCCCTGCCGGGAATTGAATCTCTATGGCTCTGCGGTCACCTCCCGAAGCTGGGAACAGCGGCGGCTGGGTCAGCTCTATGCTCTGGCTATGGGTAAGACCCCCATCCAGATTTTCTCCTGGGAGTCTGCCGCACTGCGTACTTTGCCCAAAGAAATCCTCCTGAATGCCGCCTTTTCTCTGGAATTGGGCGCGCAATGGGAGATAGAGGACTTGACCCGGAAGCTGATTGCCATGGGCTACAGCCGGGCGGGCATGGTGGAGGGCGCAGGCCAGTTTGCCCTCCGTGGCGGTATTCTGGATGTCTATTCCCCCGGTGAGCCGAGACCCGTTCGGGTGGAGTTCTTCGGCGATGAAGTGGACACCATGGGTTACTTCGATTTGGACAGCCAGAGACGGACGGAGAATGTGGACCAAGTGTTGATTCTCCCGGTGTCTGAGGTGCAGCCCGGTTTCCACCCCGGCGGTCAATCCGGACTGGCTGACGATTTGGCCAGACTCATCTCCCGGCAAAAGCGGCGGAAGAATCCCAATGCGGACTTAATCCGCACCCTGGAAACCGACCAGACGAAACTCAGGGAAGGCGTGAGCATCCAAAGTGCCGACCGCTATATGTCCCTCATCTATCCGGAAATGACCACCGCCCTGAGTTACCTGTCTGCCGATACCCTCCTGATTCTCTGCGATCAGTCCGGTATCCGCAGGGCCGCCGGCAGACACACCGAGGAACTGGGTCTGCAACTCGACGGTCTTTTGCAGACCGGTACGGTGGCGGGAGAACTCTGCGAGTTTGCTCTGCAGTGGTCGGACTTTGCCTCGCTTCTGACTGACCGGCCGGTGGCGTACCTCGACCCCTTCGCCGGAAGTGCCTACCCGGAGGAGCGCAGACCCAAGGATCTTTTGACCTTCACCGCCAAACAACTCCCCGGCTATGGCGGCAATCTGGAGACCGCCGCCAGCGATTTGAGCCATTACCAGCGGCTGGAATTCTCCTGTCTGGTGCTGTGCGGCTCCCGGAGACGGGCAGAACTGCTGCAGAATATGCTCAGAGAGAAGAATCTCTCCTGCTTTTTGGCCTTCCCCCTGACCTCCATGCCCAAACCCGGTCAGATTCTGCTGGCGGAGGGACTTCTCCCCTTCGGTATGGAGTACCCGGAAATCAAGCTGGCCGTCCTGTCCGAGGGTCAGTTGGTGGCCACCCAGGCCCCCAAAGTCAAGGCCAAAAAAACCGGCGCAACCAACCGGCAGAAACTGGCCGCCTTTACCGATTTGACTCCCGGCGATCTGGTTGTCCATGAGCAATATGGCATTGGCCGGTTTGAGGCCATGGAGCAGATTCGTGTGGATGGGGCAATTAAAGACTATATCAAAATCGCCTACCAGGGCTCGGACACCCTCTATGTTCCCGCTACCCAGCTTGACCTCATCAGCAAGTATATGGGCGGCAGTGAGGACAGCCCGGTGAAGCTGAACCGATTGGGCTCCGATGTCTGGCAGAAAACCAAGAGCAAAGCCCGGAAAGCCGCCAAGGATATGGCCGGTCAGCTCATTAAGCTCTATGCCGCCAGACGGGGGCAAAGTGGCTATGCCTTCTCCCCGGACTCCCCGTGGCAACGGGAATTTGAAGATAACTTCCCATACCCCGAAACCGATGACCAGCTCCGGTGCATTGCGGAGATTAAGGGGGATATGGAGTCCGCCGTGCCCATGGACAGACTGCTCTGCGGCGATGTGGGCTTCGGCAAGACGGAGGTCGCCCTCCGGGCGGTGATGAAAGCGGTTCTTGACAGTAAGCAGGTGGCCGTTCTCGCCCCCACCACCGTATTGGCCCAGCAACACTATCAGACGATTCTGAGCCGCTTCCGGGGTTTCCCGGTGAATGTGGATGTGCTCAGCCGCTTCCGCAGTCCCAAACAACAGAAGAAAACCCAGCAGGATATGCGGGCGGGTACGGTGGATATCGTGGTCGGTACCCATAAACTCCTGCAAAAGAACATTGAATTTAAGAATCTTGGGCTCTTGGTGGTGGACGAGGAACAGCGCTTCGGTGTGAGTCATAAAGAGCGGCTGAAGGAAATGTCCCACGGCATTGATGTCCTGACTCTGTCGGCCACACCCATTCCCAGAACCCTGAATATGGCCCTGTCCGGCATCCGGGATATGTCCACCATTGAAGCGCCACCCGCAGACCGCTACCCGGTGCAGACCTTCGTCATGGAGCACAAGCAGGGCATTCTGGATGATGCCATCCGCCGGGAGGTCAGCCGTGGCGGTCAGGTCTACTACTTGCACAACCGGACGGAAACCATTGACCGCTGTGCCGCTTCTCTGCGGGAGAGAATCCCGGAGATTTCCGTGGCAGTTGCCCATGGTAAAATGGGCGAAGAAGAATTGGCAGACATTATGCAGGCCATGGCAGACGGACAGATTCAGGTTTTGGTCTGCACCACCATCATTGAGACCGGTCTGGATATCCCCAACGCCAATACCCTGATCATCGAAAACGCCGACCGGCTGGGGTTGAGTCAGCTTCACCAGCTCCGTGGCCGGGTCGGGCGCTCCAACCGCCATGCCTATGCCTATTTCACCTACCGCCCGGATAAGTCATTGTCTGAGGTGGCGGAGAAGCGGTTGGCGGCAATCCGGGACTTTGCCCAGTTTGGCTCCGGCTTTATGATTGCCATGCGGGATTTGGAGATTCGGGGCGCGGGTAACCTTCTGGGTGCGGAGCAGTCCGGACATCTGGTATCCGTGGGCTATGATATGTACCTGAAACTACTGGATGAGGCCGTCCGGGAGGAGCAGGGAAAGGCCCCCAGCCTGCCGGAGTGTACCGCCGACCTGAACATTACTGCCCACATCGAGAAGACCTATGTTACCCGGGGAGAGGAGCGGATGGACCTTTACCGCCGCATGGCCGCCATCCGGGACCAAAACGATGCCGACGACCTGCTGGATGAGATCGTGGACCGCTATGGCGAGCCGCCCAAGGGCGTCATGAATCTGGTGGATGTGGCATTGATGCGCGCCAAAGCCAAGGCGGCCGGCATTTGCGATATCCGGCAGAAAGGTGGAGAGGTATTCTTCACCATGACCGGACTGGACTACCAGAGAGTCAGCGCCATCTGTGCCGACGCACGATACAAAGACCGGGTCTTCTTCGTGCCGGATGCCAAGAAACCCACGGTGCGATTGAAGCTCTCCGGTGGTCAGGACAGCCTGAAGCAGTCTATGACATTTGTGGAGCGATATGCCGCGGTGCAATAATGCTATGGAATATGGCATAAAAAATAAAAAAATGTCTCATTTGGTTCATAGAATTGTTACATCTTGATCCCGAAATGTAATTGCATTTTGCTCCGTCTGTGGTAAAATAGATATACAGCCTTAACCGGGCTGTGAAAAGCAGAAGCACCCCACACAACGCGCGGGATTCCGCCCCGCTGACAGATAGGAGAGATGACCATCAAGCGAGGAAGATTTGAAAAGACTGCCGCCCCTGCCGGCAAGCCGAGAAAGACCCCCGGCACCGCCAAGCCGAAGGCAACCACCAGTACCGCCAAGCAGAATGAGCGGCTGGAGCAGGAATACCGGAGAATGACCCAGAAGCCGGTAAAGAAAACCACCACCCAAAAGTCCGCACCCAGGAAAGCAGACACCACCAACGTAAAGAAGAAGCTCATGATCGCCGCCATTGCGGTGATGCTGGCTTTGGTGGTGGGCGTTGGCGTATTCCTGTGGGTCTACTCCCGGGATGATGGGCTGATTTTTGACAATGTCTATGCCCTGGATTTGAATCTGGCCGGCATGACCCAGGAAGAGGCCGCCGCCGCCATTGAACAGCGCTCAAAGGAACTGTTCGAGCAGGATTTGACCGTAGAACTGCAGGACCGGACACTGGTCCTGGTGGCAGCGGACACCGGCGCAAAAGTGGATGCGCAGGCCATTGCCCAGAATGCCTTTAATTACGGCAGAGAGGGCAATATGTTCCAGAGAGCAAAGGCCCGGTCTGCCGCCGCCCTGACCTCCTATACCATGCCCATCCGGGATTATCTGGAGTTGGATGAGTATTACATCCGGGAGGCTGTGGAGCAGTTGGCCACGGAGATTCACACCGACCTGACTCAGCCCACAGTGACCATCACCGGACATTTCCCTGACCTGAGCAAGTATATCATGCCCGACAGCATCCCCAAGGGCGAGGAAGCCCCTGAGGGTGTGACCGTGGTCGACTTGGACGAAGTTAACTATGCCGCCGACGGACAGAAGCTGATTGTCCAGATGGGTACGCCCGGCCGGGATTTGGACACGGAAAAGCTGCTGGAGCAGATTATTCTGGCCTACGAAACCGGAAAACTGGAAGTGATCTCCATGAACTATGAGGTCACTGAGCCCAATACCGTCACCGTGGAGAGCATCCGGAATTTCTGCCTGAACCCGGACGAGGTCAAGGACCCCACCGTCCCGCCCATGCCCACCAATCCCGATGCACCGGTAAATCCCGATGAGGAAGAAACCGAGCCCACCGAGACGGAGGGTACGGAAGAAACAGAAGGCACTGAGCCCACCGAGCCCATTGACCCCAATGCCAGACGCTACTGGGCAGAGCCTATTGACAGTGTGCTGGATATGGATACCTATGTGGCCTCTCAGGAGGTGCTGGGTTATGGTCTGGACACCCAGGCGCTGCAGGTTCTGCTGGATCAGGCCAAGGAGGGCGAAACCTTTGAGCTGGAATTCCAGTTGATTCTGCCGGAAATCACCAAATACAGCATTGAAAGCAAACTCTTCCAGGATGTTCTGGTATCCATCAACAACAAACACACCTGGAATACCAAGCGCACAACCAATCTGCGTCTGGCCTGCGAAGCCATCAATGGCTATATCCTGAAGCCCGGTGCCACCTTCTCGTTCAATGACGTGGTGGGTGAGCGCACCAAAGCCAAGGGCTATCAGGAGGCGGCGGTCTATTCCGGCGGCAACACCGTTGACCAGTTGGGCGGCGGCGTCTGCCAGATTGCCTCTACGCTGTATTATGGCGCACTGCTGTGCGACCTGGAGATTGTGGAGCGGGCGGCTCATATGTTCACCGTGGACTATGTGCCCATGGGTGCGGATGCCACCATTTACTGGGATTCCGGACTGGATTTCAAGTTCAAGAATAATACAGATTATCCCATTAAGATTATCGTCTATGTGGAGGACGGCAAGGTCTGGCTGGAGTATCTGGGCACAGAGACCAAAGACTATACCGTCAAGCTGAAGTGGAGAGAGGATAAAACCACGGAATATGAAACCATTGAGCTGATTTATGACGAGGAAGCGCAGGAGAAGTATCCTGACCACGAGATTGGCGATACCGTGGTTTCTCCCTATACCGGTCACAAGGGCAGACTCTTTATGTACAAGTACGACAAAGAGACTGGTGAACTGATTGAGACGCTTCTGGTAAATAATTCCGACTACTCCAAGCGGGACAAGATCGTCCTGATTGCTGATCCGGAGTCCACCGAGCCCACTGAACCCGCACCCACTGAGCCGAAACCCACCGAACCGAAACCCACTGACCCGAAACCTACCGATCCCGCACCCACCGATCCCGAACCCACGGACCCGCCTCCCACGGACCCGGAGCCCACTGATCCTCCTCCCACGGAGACCGACCCGGATGACCCCGGCAACGGCGGTGAATAACCAAAACAAAGGCGCTGTCTCACCTTTCCCGTGGGACAGCGCTTTGATTTGTCAGAAATGGTGAAAGATTCCCCGGGAGAGCGGGGCTTTGCAAGTTATGTTGCCTGCGGCAGTTATGATGCCTACGGCAGTTATGATGCTTCGCAGTGATGATTCCCCTGCGGGGAAGTGATTTTATGGGGGAGGTCGCCCAGTTGTCTTCCGGCGAATGCGCAAGCTGTTTGCCACTGATCGTAGGGGCGGGTCATGACCCGCCCGGCGGCAGAACCTTTCCCTGACCACCAACCTCCCGGCGAATCCGCAACCAGCCTCGCTACATTGGCCCCTTCGCTTGCGAGGGGGCTGTCAGCGAAGCTGACTGGAGGAGCGGGGCTTTGCAAGTTATGTTGCCTGCGGCAGTTATGGTGCCTTTGGTAGTTATGGTGCCTTCGGCAGTTATGATGCCTGCGGCAGTTATGGTGCTTCGCAGTGATGATTCCCCTTCGGGGAAGTGATTTTTGGGGGAGGTTGCCCAGTTTTCTTCCGGCGAATGCGCAAGCTGTTTGTCGCAGTGTCGTAGGGGCGGGTCATGACCCGCCTGGCGGCAGAACCTTTCCCTGACCACCAGCCTACCGGCGAATCCGCACTGCCTGCCAATGCGCGTCAAGGATGTAAGCGCGCTACAGGGGGAGTGGGGCTGTGCCAGTTATGGTGCCTACGGCAGTTATGATGCTTCGCAGTTATGGTGCTTCGCAGTGATGATTCCCCTGCGGGGAAGTGATTTTATGGGGGAGGTCGCCCAGTTATCTTCCGGCGAATGCGCAAGCTGTTTGCCACTGGTCGTAGGGGCGGGTCATGACCCGCCCGGCGGCAGAACCTTTCCCTGACCACCAACCTCCCGGCGAATCCGCAACCAGCCTCGCTACATTGGCCCCTTCGCTTGCGAGGGGGCTGTCAGCGAAGCTGACTGGGGGAGCGGGGCTTTGCAAGTTATGTTGCCTGCGGCAGTTATGTTGCCTGCGGCAGTTATGGTGCTTCGCAGTGATGATTCCCCTGCGGGGAAGTGAGTTTTAAGGGGAGGTTGCCTTCGATGTCCCGCACCGCTGTAACCACCAGCCCCGGCGGCGAAGCAGACTGGGGGAGCGGGGCTTTGCCAGTTATGGTGCCTGCTGCAGTTATGATGCTTCGCAGTTATGGTGCTTCGCAGTGATGATTCCCCTGCGGGGAAGTGGTTTTTTGAGGGGAGGTTGCCTTCGATGTCCCGCCCCCTCGGCAACTACCAGCCCTCATCAAGTCTGCAAAACCGGCAACCGTGTCGATTCACCATGGCAACTTTTTCCCCAAACCCGACAAAACACTTGCCAACCCTGCCCCGATGGTGTAAAATAGTTACCATATGACCAAAGACAGGAGTGTTTATCCTTGCAATATTTGGAAGTGACCATCAAAACCACGGCGCAGGGAATCGGGCTGACTGCGGATGCCCTGACCGCCATGGGGTATGACTCTCTGGTGCTGGACGACCAGACGGAGTATGAAAAATTTCTGGAGGAGAATCGGGCCTGCTGGGATTACATTGACGAAAGTCTCGCCCAGCGACTGCGGGGACTGAGCCAGATTAAGCTGTATCTGGAGAACGATGACCATGCCCTCGCCCGTCTGGATGAACTCCGGGAGGCTATGCAAGCCCTGATTCGCCGCCATCCCAGAAAGAATCTGGGCTCTCTGACTGTGTCCGCCGCGCCGCTGGATGAGGAAGACTGGGCCAATAGCTGGAAGAAGAATTACCCGCCCCAGTTTATCGGTCAGCGGCTGTGCGTTCTGCCCTATTGGATGGACCGGGCAGAGGCGCAGGGGCGACTGCCGGTGATTTTAGACCCGGGTCTGACCTTCGGCACCGGCTCCCATCCCTCCACCCAGATGTGTATGGCCGCGCTGGAGGAGAATTTGCGGCCCGGCAGTCGGGTGGTGGACTTGGGCTCGGGCAGTGGAATCCTCTCCATTGCCGCCCTGCGTTTGGGCGCGGAGACGGCTGTTGGCGTGGACATCGACCCCAAGGCGGAGAATATGGCCCGGGAGAATGCGGCCTATAATGGATTTGGCGATGACCGGTTCCGTGCCTTTACCGGGGATGTGGCCGGTGACAGCAGTGCGCTGAAGGCACTGGGTGGGGGCTTTGATTTGGCTCTGGTGAATATCGTGGCCGATGTGATTATCGCCCTGAGTCCGGTATTGCCCAGAGTTGTCCGCCCTGGTGGTCTGGTGATTTGCTCCGGCATTCTGGACACCCGGCTGGAAGAAGTTCGCGGGAAACTGGAAGAACAGGGACTGACCATTCTGGAGCAGCGGGCGCAGGAGGACTGGCGCTGTCTGGTGGCTCTGCGGGAGGGTTGATACCATGCTCAGATTGTCTTATCAGGGAAAAACCCGGCTGAAAAAACTGACCCTTGTGCTGGGGATTCTGGCACTGGTGGCGGTGCTGGTCTGGTTTTGTTGGGTCATTTGGCTTCAGCGGTATATTGTGTTCTCCAGAGATGGGGTGCGCTTTGACTTTGACCGCTCTACCCTGGCGCTGGAAAATAAAACCCCCAACGACGATGCCCAGCGGCAGGACATTCCTCTGGATATCTATGTCTATGACGGGGAGAATGCCACCTTACCCATGGACGAAGAAGCCATGCGCATGATCTCCGGTGTCTATGTGGATACCCGGATGCTTCTGGACGGAATCGACCAGGTGGAGGAAGATTTGGCCGCTCTTGAGCCGGATACCGCCATTTTGCTGGATGTCAAGAGCATCTATGGCAATTATTACTATTCCACCTCCATTTATGAGGCGCAACAGTCCACCAGCATTGACCAGAATGAAATGGACGCCCTGATTGCCGCCCTGAGCCAGAAGGGGCACTATCTCATTGCCCGGCTTCCCGCATTCCGGGATACCGCCTTTGCGCTGGACAATCAGCGGTGCGGTTTGCCCTTGTCTTCCGGGGTACTGTGGACCGACGACGACCACTGCTATTGGCTCAATCCCACCAATGAGACCGTCCTCAACAACCTGGCAGAGATTTGCAAAGAGTTGCAGAGCAAGGGCTTTAATGAGGTGGTATTCTACGACTTCTATTTCCCGGAGAGTGGGAAAATCGTCTATCAGTCTGACATTCCCAAGGATGAAGCCATTAAGCTGGCGGCTGAGCGACTGGTCAGCACCTGCGCCAACGAGTATTTCTTGGTTTCCTTTGTGGGCGGAGCGGACTTCCCCCTGCCGGTGGGGCAGACCCGGCTGTATATTGAAAGTGCCTCTCCCGAAGGGCTGGAAAACTTCATTGCCCAGATGCCCGGCGAGGACACCCTGCTCCAGACCGTCTTCCTGGCCGAAACCAGAGATACCCGGTTTGATGGCTACTGCGTGTTGCGGGCATTGCAGAGGACGATGGAGTGAGTATCCGGCAAAATGGAACAGAAAAGACCACCCTGAACACGAATTGGTGTTTGGGGTGGTTCGTTTTGTTTTATCCTGTTGTTGCATCAAGACTTCAGATTCTTTTGTTTCAGATGATTCACCAGTGTGCTGACCAGACGCAGGTCGTCCTCGTCCAGCCCGGAAACGGAGATGGTGGCGGTAGATTCCACACAGAGCAGATAATCGGTGGACACGCCAAAGGTCTGGGCCAGCTCCACAATATACTGGGTCGAGGGTACAGAAATCCCAATTTCCCAGGCATTGACACTGGAACGGGTGATGCCCAGTTGCCGGGCCAATTCGGCTTGCGTCATGTTGTTGAGTTCCCGAAGGTCTTTTATTCTGTCTGAAATCATATGCGTCTTCCCTCTTTTCTCCGTATAACCACAGATTGAACACAGCTATGCAGGACAAAGCCGCATACCTACAACCTTTCCCAAAGGGCAGAACATTTCCTGCTGAAGGAACGCCTCATTTCCCCACCGGGAACACCAACTCCCCACCCCGAATCACCGCCCGCACATTCTTCTCTGCTTTCACCCGGGGGGTCATAATCTCATGCCCGCAACCCTGACACTTCAGCCGGAAGTCTGCGCCGATCCGCTTTACCTCCCAGTGGCACTGGCCGCAGGGGTGGCTTTTTTTCATTTTCAGCACATCTCCAATGCGAATATCCATAATTTTTCCTCCTTTTTCCCAAAATCCCCAAGAATTCGGCCTTAAACCATCAGCGGGGTCAGTCATTCCTTTTTCCCCTTGATTTCTTCCCAATACCGCTTCGCCGCCTGCTCCAGCTTGTTGGCGGCATAGGTATAATAGGTCGTCCCCACCAAATCATCGGGCAGATACTGCTGCTGTACCCAGTGACCGGGGAAGTCATGGGGGTACAGGTAGCCCTGCTTCCGCTCCATGGTATAGGTATCGGCATGGACATTTTGCAGATGCCGGGGGAATGTGCCGCCCTTGCCCTTGCGCACATCATCCAGTGCCAGATCCAGAGCAATGTGACCGGAGTTGGACTTGGGACTGGTGGCCATCAGCACCGCCGCATCCCCCAGCGGAATCCTCGCCTCCGGCATTCCCAGCATATGGGCCATATCCACACAGGCTTTCACAATGGGAATAATCTGGGGGTAAGCCAGACCAATGTCCTCGGCGGCAATGACCATCAACCGTCTGCAGGCGGAAATCATATCCCCCGCCTCCAGAAGCCGGGCCAGATAATGACAGGCCGCATCGGGGTCTGAGCCACGGATGGACTTTTGCAGGGCAGAGAGCAGGTCATAGTGGTTGTCCCCGTCCCGGTCATAGCGCATGGACGAGCGCTGGGTGACCGCCACCATATCCGCCATGGTCAGGTTCAGGGTGGTTGCCTTGGGCGGGGCGGCGGAAAACAGCACCTCAATGGCATTGAGGGCCTTGCGCAGGTCGCCGCCGCAGGAGGACGCCGCATAATCCAGCGCCCCATCCTCTGCCGTCACCGTCAGGGCATTGCGCTCGGCCAGATAGCAGACCGCCCGCTCCATGGCCTGCTTTACCGCCTGCGGGGTGAGCTGTTTGAATTCAAAAATGGTGGAGCGGCTCAAAATGGCATTGAAGATATAGAAATAGGGATTCTCCGTGGTGGAGGCAATGAGGGTAATCTTGCCATTTTCAATATGCTCCAACAAAGACTGCTGTTGCTTCTTGTTGAAGGACTGAATCTCATCCAGATACAGCAGGACTCCGTTTGGCGCAAGGAAGGTATCCAGCTCCGAGACAATTTCCTTGATGTCTGCGGTGGAGGCGGTAGTGGCATTGAGCCGATAGAGCCGCCGCTGGGTCTTCTCCGCAATGATATTGGCGACAGTTGTCTTCCCTGTGCCAGATGGGCCATAGAAAATCAGGTTGGGGATATTGCCGGAGTCAATGAGCCGCCGCAAAATGGCCCCTTCCCCCAAAATATGCTCCTGCCCGACCACATCGTCCAGGGTTTTGGGGCGGATTAAATCTGCTAAGGGCTGATACATGGCTTGCCCCTCCTTGTGCTTCGTTTTTGAACAGTATATCATATATTGGGGGAAATTTCACCTGTGGGTTTTGGGAAAAAGGGGGAAAAATGCACCCCAAGGCAAGAATCTGCACCACCCGCCGGAATCACCCTTGCATTTGCCCCCGAAGACGATTATAATAATCAGCAGAAAGAACAGAATTGGGTCAGTTTACAGTTGCAAATTACGACCACGACCAACCAGCAAATCCGCACCAATCCGGGTTTACATTTGTAGTGGATGGTCATGACCCGCCCGGCAGTAGCAACTAGCAGTAAACAGAAACTTCCTGGCAGACCCGCACCGCCTGCCAATGCGCGTCAGGGATGCCGCGCGCTACAGGTGTTATAGAAACGGTGTGTATTCGTCGGCAGTCCCGGGTCACGGCAGGAGGAACGGTCAATTGAGTTCCCTGCGAATTATCGGAGGACTTTTGCGGATTATCCGGCGTTTCCATTACGGAAAGTGCCCGGAGGAGTCATGACGAATCCGTACGAACATAGAACCACCCGTAGGGGACGGCGCCCTCGACGTCCCGCCTCCCAGTAACCACCGACCCCCAGTGAATTTGCAAATTGTTTGTCAAAGACTCTCCCTTTGGGAGAACTGCCGAAAAAAGCGAGGCTGAGCGGGTGCAGTAGCGCTGCCAACAAGCAGAAACCTCCCGGCAAATCCGCACTCACGCCACAAAACCCGCACCAACCGTAGCGCGCGGCATCCTTGACGCGCCCGGCAGTAGAGCCTTACCTCAACCACCGACCTCCCGGCAAATCCGCACTCACGCCGCAAAACCCGCACCAACCGTAGCGCGCGGCATCCTTGACGCGCCCGGCAGTAGAGCCTTACCTCAACCACCGACCTCCCGGCGAATCCGCACTCACGCCGCAAAACCCGCACCAACCGTAGCGCGCGGCATCCTTGACGCGCCCGGCGTAGAGCCTTACCTCAACCACCGACCTCCCGGCAAATCCGCACTCGCGCCGCAAAACCCGCACCAACCGTAGCACGCGGCATCCTTGACGCGCCCGGCAGTAGAGCCTTACCTCAACCACCGACCTCCCAGCGAATCCACACCCACAAACAGACTCCAAAAGCGACTGTTGCCCCATAATTCCCCCAATTCTATCCCACCAATCCCCATTGAATCCCAAATTCTCCAAAAGGAGTGTATCACCATGAACTTTAAAAACGCAATGATTTATACCCCCCGTTTCCGCTTTGAGCTGGGCGCATTCTCTGTGGAGGATGGCCGGTTTACTCAGGTTCTGGGCGAGCCTGCCGCCGATGCCGTGGACCTGGAGGGGGCTTATGTGATTCCCGGTCTCATCGATGTCCATACCCACGGCAACTCCGGCTATGACTTCTCCGATGGCTCTGACGAGGGCATGAGCACCATGGCCAAATATCTGGCCTCCTGCGGCATTACCTCCTTCGCCCCCACATCCCTGACTCTGCCCTATGAACAACTGGCCAAAGCCTATGCCACCGCCCGGAATCTGCTGGAGCGGAAAGAGCAGGGCGTGGCCACGGTCCGGGGCATCCACATGGAGGGGCCTTTCTTCAGCATGGCCAAAAAGGGCGCACAGAATGGGGAGTACCTCCGTCTGCCGGATTATGTGGCATTTAAGGCACTGAACGAGGGTTGTGGCAATCTGATTAAGATTGCCGATGTTGCCCCGGAGCTTCCCGGCGCGGAAGACTTCATCCGGAGCGCAAAGGCGGACTGTACCGTCTCCATAGCCCACACCGACACCGACTATGACCACGCCGCCAAAGCCATTGCCGCCGGCGCAACCCACATGACCCACCTGTACAATGGCATGAACGGCATTCACCACCGGAAACCCGGTCCCATTGTGGCCGCCGCAGAAGCGGAAAATGTCTCCGCGGAGCTGATTTCCGATGGTCTCCATGTCCATCCCGCCGCCGTCCGCTTTGCGTTCCGGGTTTTCGGGGCTGAGCGTATGGTGCTGATTTCCGACTCCCTGCGGTGCTGTGGTATGCCGGACGGAGAGTATGAGATTGGCGGCCAGCAGGCATTTTTGTCCGGTGGTGTGGCTCGTTTGGCTGACGGCACTTTGGCGGGCTCTGCCACCAATGTCTATGACTGTATGCTCCGGGCCATCTCTTTTGGCGTGCCCAGAGAGGATGCCATCCGGGCAGCCACCTGGAATCCCGCCCGGCAGTTGGGCTGTCTGGCGGAAGTGGGCTCGATTGAGCAAGGCAAGGTGGCCGACTTCGTGATTTGCGATGCCGCCCTCAGCCGCAAGGCAGTATATCTGGCCGGTCAGCGGCTGTAAACGATACAGCAATCCAAAGAATAAACAAGGCAGCGAGGACTTCCCTTCGGGGGAACTCGCTGCCTTTACTGTTTTGATTCGGCGTAATTGTTGGGGGTAGTGGAGATTGACATACACAAAAAAGGCGTGACCTCTCGGATCGCTTCCACAGAGGTTTTTTTGCAGAACACGCATTGTTACAAACGTTTCGGCAGTGCACGATATCCTTGCAACAGGACTTTTCTACCTAAAAAATAGTCCTGAGTCGCACGAGTGCTGACACCATCATCATCATAGTAACCCGCCCGGGTAACAGAAGCCAGCAGACCACGGCTGTTATAATTGTTCTGTGTCGATACCACGCCATTGATGTAGGTCATCTGATACCGCCCTGTCGCCGTATCATAGATATAATACTGCTTGTTGCCCAGGGGGGTCGGTGGTCATGTAGGGCGCGCCCAACATATAGTTCAGGTCGTACTTCCCGGTTGCCACATTGTAATAGCTGTTGGTGACGGTGTTGCCCCGGGTGTCGGTCTGGGTATAGACCAAGTTGCCGCCGTTGGTGTAGGTGGCGGAGCTGGTCATGGTGAGACCACTGCCGGAGTCGGGGGTCATGGTGGAGTCACTGCATTCATCCTGCAGGACAACCAGCAGGGGGAGGGCAAGTTTTGTTGGCACAGAATCACTTCCGCTCCGCTTTGTGCCAGGCGGGGCTGGATACCCCGAAATATAGAATTTCTTCGTCAGCTGCACGGGTGACCTGGTCATATGGCCTTACAACGCACTAGTCTATGCGAGAAAATCGATATTGCGTGTTTTCCTCATAGCCTATGGGCAACATCGAGAACTCAACATCGATATACCCATGAATCGGATAACAATCATACCACCCCCTGACAGAGGACGAACCAGATTGGGTGTCCACCAGCTCTCCGGAGCTGGTAATGGCATCCAGTTGGAATTCAGCACCATTGGGCAAGGTCAATGCGATGGTATTTCCGGAATCAAAGCTGAGGGTGACACCGAGTTCTTCACAGTAATAGATGCCCTTGCTGGGCAGTTTGGTGCGCTCGGTGCGGAGTAAAACATAGCCGATAACCGCCATAACCACAATGACCGGGATTAGCACAACGCATAGAAGCGACCGTAGCGCCTGCTTTGTCAGCGCCCGCTTCATTGCGGATTGTTCTGTTAATTTTCGTTGCATTGGGGAACCTCCTTTGTCGATATAAGTACTGGTTGTACCACCTTTTCCATGGTGGGCAGTGGGAGTAAGGGCTCTGCTGGGGTTATGACTTGCTTTCTTTGAAGGTGATTTTGCATCGGTTCTTGCTGGCATATTCAAAATACGGCGGTCAGAATCATATGCGAAATACCGAAAATGGCCGTATCTGCAAAGCCGATAATCAGGACCCATTTAACGTACACTTTAATCTGTTCATCATCGTTTAGCGGATAGGATGTGTCGATAGACAGAACGGCCTTTTGTAACTCCTCGTCATGGGTTGTTGTGACCACACGCCTTCCGCATATTGCCTTGTGCTGATTGGAGCAGACATCTATGTTAATCATTATATGGGATGTAGAGAAGTTTGTCAACAGGAAAATGCGAGGGTGAACGGGCTTGGGCGGGCGGTGGTGCGGGCAGACGGAAAAAAGACTGCATACCCAGGTCGGGTAAGCAGTCTTATGGTGCGCATATTCAAGTTAAACTGCCCGGCTTACCGCCCAGGGGTATTTCTGGTGTTCTCCAGCCGACACAGAATCTTCCGGAAGAGCTTCTCCAGCAGGGTGTAATTGGTTCTGTAAGTGCTTTTTCCACTCTTGATTTCCTGAACCAGCAGATGGGAGTTGCCCATGGCGCTGATATCCCGAAAGACGGAGCTGGGGTGGAGGTCCAGTTTTCGGGAGACTTCCATGGCAGTCATGGGGCAGTCCATCATGGCAATAAGCATGCTCATCCGGTCCGCGCTGGACAGTTGCCGGAGAATCAGATAGTCCCGGTTTTCCAGTGCGATTTCTTCTTCCCGAGGCTCTTGAAAGCCCGGCTCCCGACCGGCAGCCAAGTGAACATTCAGCAGTTGGTAAGATTCTGAGGGGAAAACATACGCCACATGAGGCCAGAAACAACGGGGACAAAGCCGCATCTCAGCGGGCAACTCTGAATCCACCGCAGAGCGCTCCAGAAAGAATTTCCGGAAGTTTTCTTCTTCGGAGAAAAACTGCACCCAGCGCTGGAGCAGAGGAGTACACTGCTGAATCCAGGGGGAAAGCAGAGTCTTCAACCGCGCAATAACCGGTCGAATCAGGCTCATCAGCCTGGGCAGATACAATTCATAGCTGGAAATGGTCTCTATCAACTGCATTTGTAATATGCAGGACAGGGGAAGTTTGGATATTTCTCCGGTCAAATCCTGAAACCGACCCTGCTCGTCGGGGACCATGTACAGCCCATAGGTGTGCACACTCCTGACCCGGAGTGTGCCCCGGTGGGTTTTCCAGTAGTGTAGCAGGAAATTGGCCATTTCATCGGCATCGGAACAGACTTCCTGTGCCCAGGCATAGACCATGTTCCGGGCTAGACTGAATTGTCCGTCCCGATTGTCCTCAAAGGGATGACCATGGAAGAAAAACTGCAGTTCCTCATCCGCAGGATTTAGCCCACTGCAGGCCAAATCCCGGATGCGCACAATTTCCTCCGGGGGGATGCTGCAAGGACCGGGGACGGTAAGCTGCTCCGTGGGTAGTTGGTTTACAAAGGCATGAACCAGCTCAACGGCTTCATGTAAAATGCTGGGTTGTCCGGATACGGTGATTTTCATGGGCTTTGACTCCAATTTCCAGTATTCTTCCTTCAATCATAAGGGAAGTTGACCAAAAAAGCAAGAGGAAAGTGAGTTTATGGTGCAATTGCTTTGATAAGACTGTTCTCACGGCAGGGAAGCAGCATTGCCAATGGTCTGCAGGACGGTATCAAAGAGCTCCTGTAGCAGAGGATAGTTTGTGCGGTAGGTGCTCTTTCCGCCGGAGACTTCTTTGATGAGCAGGCGCAGATTGCTCATGGTGCTCAAATCCCGGAAGACGGAGCTGGGGTGAAGCTCCAGCTTGCGGGCCACCTCCTGAGCGGTCATGGGCGTATCCATCATGGCGATGAGCATCTTCATCCGGTCCTCGCTGGATAGTTGCCGAAAGATCAGACGGTCGCAGCTCTCCAACGGGCGCAGAGTCTGACAGGATTGGATAATGCTCCGTTCCTGACTGATGCCCAGATGGAGATTAAAGATCCGGTACTGCTCGTCGAAGAAAAGCCAGCCGGTGTGGGGCTGGAAGTAACGCAGATACAGCCGCAACTCTTGCGGTGTTCGGGAATCTACAGCTACCACCTGCAGACAAAACGCCTGGAAATTGGGACTGTCGGCGAAAAACTGCTCCCATTGTTCCAAAAGCCGGACATTGCGCTGGACAATGGGGGCCAGCAGACCGGGCAAAACAGCCAAAACCGGCTGCAACAGGGTCATTAACCTCTGGAGGTAGAAGTCGTAGCAGGACATGGTCTCCACCAGCCGCATTTGGTAATTCCGGGGCAGGGACAGCTTCGCCACCTCCTGGGCTAAATCGTGAAAACGACCATGATTATCGTGGTATACGCTGACTGCGTAAAGGTCAATATCCCGGATGCGGAGAGTACCTCTGTATTTCTTCCAGTATTCCAGCAGGCAGTTGGCCGTATCATGGGCATCGTGATGGATTTCCTCTGCCCAGGCATAGACCATATTCCGGGCGATACTGGCCAAGCCATCCTTTTTATCCTCAAAGGGGATACCCCGGAAGAAGAATTGGAGTTCTTTGTCCTCCCGGTTAATGCCCTGGCAGGCGATGGAGAGAATGTTCTGCAGTTCGTCTCCGGTGATGCCGGGCAGGGAGTTCCCACAAAGTTGACCGATGGGGGTTTTATTCACATAGGCATGAACCAATTCAACTGCTTCGTGCAAAATGCTAGGTTGACGGTATAGGGTGATTTTCACTGGGATTTGCCCAACTTTCTGTGATTTTACGTTGACCACCGGTGGCGGTCATGGTGGCGGGCAATGGATATGCCCCATGCCGGAATAAACTTTGCCAGCGGCGGGAAACCGCTGGCAAAAGAAGGAATCCTCCCTCCCCCGAAGGGGAGGGGTTTTGAGGTTAACTTAAGAAATCAGCCGTTCACATACCGCTCCAGAATGGTGGCATACTGGGCGCGGGTAGAGGTGGTCTTGGGGGAGAGCTGGGTTTCGCTGACGCCCTCAATAATGCCATTGGCAATGGCCCAGTTCATGGCATCGACGGCGTAAGCACTGACCTTGGCCGCATCGGCATAGTCAGCCA
>SVLX01000087.1 GCA_015067725.1 Oscillospiraceae bacterium
AGCAGAATCCTCTATTCTCATACATAGTATCAGCAACTCGATAGTTCCGCAAATTCCCCTGGGGGTTAACCCCCAGGGGAATCGGAAATCGTTAATTTGTCTCTACCCCAACTATTGACATAGAGCCCACAATGAACGTCAACCGGTTTCGGCTGCGGAAAGCACGATTGTACGTCAAAAGGAAATATCACAGTCAATACAAAAAGAGGGGGACCGCAATCAGCAGTCCTCCTCTTGTTTGTTTTCCGTTCCTCCGGGGCGATGCGCTATGCCCCCGCAGGGAGCAACCCATCTTCGAAGGTGCGCATGGTTTATGGGATTACAGCCCCAGACCCTTCTGCAGGTTGACCACGAAGTCCTGAACATTGGTGACAATGCCCTTGGCGGACAGAGAACCACGGTCAGCCAGCTTGTTGACGGCGAACTCGGACACGTCAACGGAGTAGAAATAAACCTGACGGATGGTGCCATCGGGCAGAACCCGGAAAGAGGGGGTCATGTTGCCGGTGGCAATGGTGTGCAGGGTGGTGGCCATGCCGATGACGGTGGTGGCGGTGCGCACCTGGTCACGCATGGCATTCTGTGCGGCGTAGACATCGCCAAACACGGGAGGCAGAGGACCGTCGTCACGGACAGAGCCGCCCAGAACATAGGGAATGCCCATCTTCTCACAGCTATAGATGATGCCGTCCTTGATGCCCTCGGCTTCAATGAACTTGGCAACACTGCCATGATAACGGACACGGTTAATGGTGTCGAGATGGTTGTAATGGCCGTTGGGCATGGACTGCTGGGTATAGATGTCCTGACCCAGAGCGGTGCGCAGGTAAGCACCCTCCAAATCGTGGGTGGCCAGAGCGTTGCCGGCCAGAATGGCGTGGACATAGCCATTTTCAATCAGCTTGCTCATGGCGGCACGGGCATCGGCGTCAAAGGCAAAGGCGGGGCCCATGACCCAGACAATCTTGCCGTGGTCACGCTCATGGCGCAGCAGCTCATACAGTTCGTCATAGTCTCTGGAGAAGGCAGTCTCACGGCTGCGGCCGGTACGGAAGGCGAAGACATCGCCCTGACCCTTCATCTCCCGGAATCCGTCGGGATGGACATAGATACCGTCTTCGCAATTCTCGGTGCGGCCGACCACAACCAGATCGTCCTTCTTCAGCACACGGAACTCCTGAACCAGCATTTTGCCGTCCTTGTAGACGGGAACGCAGTCCATACGGCTCTCCTCAGCCAGAATCCACTGGCCGTCAATCTTGAAGTACTCAGGGAAAATGCTCAGGGCATGATATCCCTCAGGGGCCACGCCGTCAGCGGGGCAGGGCACCAGCACGGCATTGGGAGCGGAGACAAACTGCTCCTGGGTGAAGTCGGGATGGAAATAAGGCTTCAACTGAAACATGGGGCACCTCCGGTTTTGGTTTTAGCGCAGAGTGGCATACATGACGGCCTTGATGGTGTGCATCCGGTTCTCGGCCTCATCGAAGACTACGGACTGCTTGGACTCAAAGACCTCATCGGTGACTTCCATCTCGGTGATGCCGAACTTTTCGGCAATCTGGGCGCCAACGGTGGTCTTGGTGTCGTGGAAAGAGGGCAGGCAGTGCATGAAGATGGCGGTGGGCTTGGCATTGGCCATGGCAGCGGCGTTGACCTGGTAGGGCTTCAGCAGCTTGATGCGGGTCTCCCAGACCTCGTCGGGCTCGCCCATGGAGACCCAAATGTCGGTATAGATGACATCGGCATCGGTGGTACCCTCGGTGACATCCTCAGTCAGACGGATGGTTGCGCCGGTCTCAGCGGCGATCTTGCGGCACTCTTCCACCAGCTCCTCAGCGGGGAACAGCTCCTTGGGTGCGCAGGCGGTAAAGTTCAGACCCAGCTTGGCGCAGACCACCATCAGGGAGTTGCCCATGTTATTCCGGGCGTCGCCCATGTAGGTGAAGTTGATGCCCTTGCTGTAGCCGAAGTGCTCCTCAATGGTGAGGATGTCAGCCAGCATCTGGGTGGGGTGGAACTCATCGGTCAGACCATTCCAGACGGGAACACCGGCGTACTGGGCCAGCTCTTCCACGGTCTTCTGACTGAAGCCACGGTACTCAATGCCGTCATACATCCGGCCCAGAACACGGGCGGTATCGGCAATGGACTCCTTCTTGCCCATCTGGCTGCTGCCGGGGTCAAGATAGGTCACGCCCATGCCCAGGTCGCGACCGGCAACCTCGAAAGAGCAACGGGTGCGGGTAGAAGTCTTCTCGAACAGCAGAACAATGTTCTTGCCTTCCAGATAACGGTGGGGGGTACCGCAGCGCTTCATGTCCTTAAAATTCTTGGACAGGTTAAGCAGGTAGCGGATCTCAGCGGGAGTAAAGTCTAACAGCTTCAGATAGTGCTTTCCGGAAAGATTGACAGGCATAGCGGTAATCTCCTTTTGTTAAATTAAAATTGATGGATATGTGAAGCGTTTGAAACGCATCATACAAATTGAACCGGGGTGAAGAATGATGATATGTTCTATACGGCAGGTATATCATTCATGATCAACATTTCTTTACTTTTCACCTTTCCTATCACAGAGGAAGTCGCTGGAAGGGCATACTCATGCACCTCGGGCCGCCGCGGCCTCGAGACAGCTCAGAGCCGTTAAACTTCAGCACCTTTACGCCGGAGTCTTCCAGCAGGCGGTTGGTCACATAGTTGCGGTCATAGACCACCACAGTACCGGGGGCGATACACAGGGTGTTCGCGCCGTCATTCCACTGTTCACGCTCAGCCGCAATCTGGCTGTCGCCGCCGCAACGGATGAGCTGGACATGGTCCATGCCCAGATACTTGGCCAGAAGCTGGTCAAGCGGCATGGTCACTTCACGGACACGGACATTCTTCTGCCCCTTACCGGTCAGTTCAAAGACACGCAATGTCTCCAGAATGCCGGGATGGACGGTAAACTTCGCCCGATCCACCTGGGTAAAGACGGTATCCAGATGCATGAACGCTCTGGTCTGGGGGATGTTGAAGGCCAGGACGGTATCAATTTCAGAGGTCTCATCGGCAAAGATTCTCTCCGCCAGCTTCATGACCGCCTCCGGCTGAGTACGCTGAGAAACACCCACACCCAGCAGATTGGGAGCAAGGTTCAGAATATCGCCGCCCTCGATGCTGAAATACTCGTCATTGGAGTAATACTGCTTTACCTGTCCGGCATAGTCGGGGTGGTAGTTGAAGATGTACTTACCATAGATGGTCTCCCGGTTTCTGGCCTCGGTGTGCATATGGCAGACACAGACACCATTGCCAATGCAGGAGAAGGGGTCACGGGTGAAGTACAGGTTGGGCATGGGGGGAATCAGGAAGCGGGTGGAAGACTGCGCCAACTCCAGAGGATGCTCCTCCTTCCGGGGGAAGACATCGCTGAACAGAATACCCTCCATGGTGGTCAACACCAAATTCTTCAGATCTCCAATGGCAGATAAATACTCATACAGTGCATCGCTATAGCCTTGAGCGGTAAAGCCGGCACGGGAAATGGTTTCCCGGATGAACTGCTCTTTAAGTTCGGCATCCACAGCCAGTGCTTCAGCGGCCAAATCCTCGAGATACAGTACTTCAACGCCCTGTTCCCGGAGGAGCTGAGCGAAACGGTCATGCTCGGCCTGAGCGCCGTGGAGATAGGGAATGTCATCAAACAACAGGTGCCCCATCGTATTGGGACTGAGGTGCTCCAGTTCACGACCGGGGCGCTGCAGCATAATTTTCTTCAGCGGGCCGATCTCACTTTTTACGCAAATAGGCATGAGTCCTTCTCCTTTAATACAGCTAGATTTGCTTAGGTGGTAACAGGAATTGCTCTTATAAGGATGGTAACACATTTATGCATAATTTTCAACCATTTTTACAGGGGAGCGGAAGTTTTTTTCGGATTAGATGGGATAACCAAAACATTTTTACCACCGCACCCGAAAGCCCGGGCCGAATTGCGCCATGCTGCCCTGCTTCAGTCGCAAGCCGGTCACCCGGGGCAGCGCATAAAATCATTACACACAACGACATTATTTGTACAGTCCTTGCGGAGGAATAAGCAAAAAGACCACACGACAGACGCAGTGTCAGTCGCATGGTCATTAACCGACCAGGGCAAGTATCCTCCGCCGGCAGGCGGAGCCCCTAAGGAGGTGCATAGCAAAACCGACATGCCGGTGGCATGTCGGTCGTTTGTGTTGGCATTACCTATTTTCCCGGCTAGGGCAAGTATCCTCCGCCGGCAGGCGGAGCTCCTGAGCAGATGCATAGCAAAACCGACATGCCAGTGGCATGTCGGTCGTTTGTGTTGGCATTACCTATTTTCCCGGCCAGTCACCCGGCAAGTATCGTCGGCGCATGTGAGCTTAACTTCTGTGTTCGGGATGGGAACAGGTGGACCCTCACCGCAATCA
>SVLX01000029.1 GCA_015067725.1 Oscillospiraceae bacterium
TGTCGCTGCTAAGGGACACACCTGGGAGTCTGCAACCTGCACCAAGCCAAAAACCTGTAAGACCTGTGGTGTCACCGATGGCTCTGCCAAGGGTCACAGCTTCGGCAACTGGTCTGTGACCAAGCAACCCACCTGCACCGAAAAGGGTCAGGAGAAACGTACCTGTTCAAGCTGTGGTCACGCCGAAACCCGTGATGTCGCTGCCAAGGGGCACACCTGGGAGTCTGCAACCTGCACCAAGCCAAAAACCTGCAAGACCTGTGGTGTCACCGATGGCTCTGCCAAGGGTCACAGCTTCGGCAACTGGTCTGTGACCAAGCAGCCTACCTGCACCGAAAAAGGTCAGGAGAAGCGCACCTGTTCAAGCTGTGGTCACGCCGAAACCCGTGATGTCGCTGCCAAGGGTCACGACTGGACTGCCGCAAACTGCACCGAACCCAGGACTTGCAAAGTTTGCGGCACTACTGAAGGGAGCGTAGGTGGTCACGACTGGATCGCTGCAACTTGTACTACCCCCAAGACCTGCCAAACCTGCGGAACAACTGACGGCAATGCACTGGGGCATAGCTTTGGTGAGTGGACAGTAACCAGAGGGAGTACCTGTGCTAAGGAGGGTGAAAAAGAGCGTGTCTGTTCTGCCTGTGGTCATGTCGAAACAGTATCTTTTGGAGGAACTTGTCCCTCTGCAGGATTCACCGATATTTCTCAGGATGCTTGGTATCACGAATCCGTGGATTATGTTACTGCCAACAACCTGATGCAGGGCGTAGGCAATAACGCATTCTCTCCGCAGGGACAGCTCACCCGTGCGCAGTTGGTCACCGTTCTGTACCGCATGGAGAACCAGCCTGATATTGGCGGTCTGAAGAACCCCTTTTCCGATGTCCCCGCTGGAACGTGGTATACAGACGCTGTTGTCTGGGCGGCCAGCGAAGGGATCGTCAAAGGCACAAGCCTTACCTCCTTTGCACCCAACGCCCAGATTACCCGAGAACAGATTGCCACGATTCTTTACCGTTACGCCCAGTACAAGGACTACGCCACCTCTGCTACCGCTGATTTAAGCGATTACACCGACGGCCATACCGCAAGCGACTGGGCCAGAGACGCTCTGGGCTGGTGCGTTTCCAACGGCATCCTGAACGGTATGGGGGATGGCACCATGAATCCCAGAGGTAATGCCACCAGAGCCCAAATCGCAAAAATCATCTTCTGCTTCTATACGGAGATTGCAGGATAACCTGGAAGCATTCCGCAAAGGGAAACTGATTTGCTGCCTGATAGTATGCTGTAATACAAGAGGCCGGACTTCACTGTCTGTGTTGCCCGGTCTCTCCCCGTATCAATAAACCACGGGGCAGTCTTTCTCACCTGGAGGTCGCCCGTGCGCCCATGCAAAAAGTCCCCGCTACCATCAAGCAGCGGGGACTTTCAATTCCGAACAAAGATGAGTAAGGGTATATCTTACTTGATCTCGGCGGTAGCGCCAGCTTCCTTCAGCTCGGCAGCCAGCTTCTCGGCATCTTCCTTGGAGATGGCTTCCTTCAGGGTCTTGGGGCAGTTGTCGGCGATTTCCTTGGCTTCCTTCAGGCCCAGGCCGGTAGCGGCACGGATGACCTTGATGACGTTCAGCTTGGAAGCGCCAACGTCCTTCAGGATGACGTCGAACTCGGTCTTCTCTTCGACCTCAGCAGCAGCGGCGGTAGCGGGACCGGCAACAGCGGCAGCGGCGGCAGAAACGCCGAAAACTTCTTCCAGGGTGTGGACCAGCTCGGACAGCTCCAGAACGGTCAGAGTCTTTACTTCCTCAACGAGAGCAGTGATCTTTTCACTAGCCATTGTAATTTTCCTCCTAAAATATAGTCAGTTATAATAGATGTGTGGATGATTAAGCTTCCGCGGGGGCTTCCTCGGCGGGAGCGGGGCCTTCCTTCTGGATGCGGATCTGATCCAGGACGAATGCCAGGCTGGAAATGGGGGCCAGGAAAGTGCCGAGGACCTGAGCGACCAGGGCATCCTTGCTGGGCAGTTCACCAAAGGAGTTCAGCTGGTCAGCGGTCAGAACGGAACCTTCGACCAGACCGCCCTTGATGGACAGGATGTTCTTGTTCTTCTTGGCAAACTCGCAAACGATACGAGCAGGAGCGATGGGGTCACCGGTGGTGCAAGCCATGGCAGTGGTGCCGTTGAGAACCTCATCGAACTGGTCATAGCCAACCTGCTTGGCGGCGAACCGGGTGAGGGTATTCTTAACAACACTGTATTCCACGGAAGCATCCCGGAACATCTTACGCAGTGCGGTATCCTGAGCGACGTTGATGCCCTTGTAGTCCACAAAGACCACAGCGGTAGCGGCGGAAATCTTACCGGCCAGCTCCTCAACGATAGCCTTCTTGCTTTCAAGAACCTTTGCGTTGGGCATGAATGTGTCACCTCCGAAAATAAATAAAACCTCATGCCATAAGACATGAGGACACAGAAATTGCGCAAATCAATCACAAGTTCCGCAAACCTCGGCAGGACGGGCGATCCCGGTTACCTAAAAAGCTCCTGCTGTCTCTGGCAGCCTCTCTATTATACCAAGAACTTCGGATTTGTCAAGCATTATTTTTCTTTTTTTGCTTCTTTTTTTGGAGGGCGATTGCTAAAAACCCCGCCGAAACCGGTTTTTTTGGGTCTCGGTGGGGTTGGATTTTGGGTTTACCAGCTCTCCGGCGGTTCCTGATACTCCACCGTTCCGGCGTATTCCATCACCGGGCGGTCAGTACCGAGGAAAATCTGATAGAATATTTTATCAGAATGGTGTGGATTGGCGGCATCCACCAAGCGGAACAGAATCCGGTCAGAGGTCACGGCCTCCACATCCAGATATTTACCCTTGACTTCCAGCAGTTCTTCCGGCAGTTCCACGTCCCACCAGCGCTGACCATCAAAGAGCTTCATGGCGTTCTGCTGGACATTGCTTTGCATGGGCAGGGAGGTATAGCCCATTAAGGTGGATTCCAGAATGCAGTTGGGCAGAACGACAAAAGCATGGCTGTTTTCCAATTGGGCTTCTTCCAGCTTGGTTTCCTCCCGGGTCTCCAGATTGACATCGTAGTAACCGTCGTTGGCACGGAAACAGCGGTAGATGTTGTCGGAGAGGTATGCGCCTTCTTCGGGCAAGCCGGTGAGGTCGACCTGCTCAATGGTGTAGTCTTCGGTGAGGATGAAGGGGATTTGCCATGTGGGGTCAAGAATGCCGCAAAGGAACATCCGGTCACCGAAGGTGTTGTGATTCAGTGCCCAGGCATAACCGCCGCCAGCAGGTTGAAAATCAATGTCCTCGTCATAAACCAGATGTTCGCCTTCCTCGTCCAGAATGAAAATATGGGCATCGTAGAGGCCTGTGTCATTCAGGACTATCCGGCAATAGATGACGTATTCCGGGGTAGTATACATTGCTCCTCCAGCGCCATTGCCCAATGTCATCCCAGAAGTATCAAAAGTGTGTTCAAGTCTGGTATCCGTTCCATCCAGAGCAACACTGGCCAAAAACATGAATGCACCAGGTTCGGGATCGTCCAGCCAGAAACTCTCGTATTGCGCAAAGGAACCCGGGTAGTAGATTCGGTTGTTGTACAACGCAAAATTGCCACCCACCGGTGCGGGACAACCATCGGGCTCATAGAAGTGCTGGCAATCGACATAAGGACAAACCACAAACCATTCACTCAGATTATTCTTTTCTGCATAAGCCAATGACATTTCCGGAAAACCGTAAATCCCGGTTTCAATTTCCCCATAACTGCAATAGCTGGTCGCTGCACAGCGACTTGAATTCCAAGGTTCCACCGCCAGCGGATCAGTCAGGAGAAGTCCGGAAATTGGGGCAGGTAGTTCTGATTCAGACAAAGACGAACCAAAAGTAGCGCCAATAGGGGCGGACTGCTGGTCATTTAAGTCAGCAGGTGATGCATCTCCAGAGGTATTTGGATTGCAGCCGAAGAAAAGGCACAGCAACACGGAAATACTCAGCAAAATAGCAACAAGTTTTGTTATATTGCGCATCAAACTCACTCCTTATCAAAAGTCCCCAGAGACGGGCTCTGGGGACATGGGGACTAAATAGCTGTCAACAGACAACGGTGTGGGTCGTCAGTCGGACTACACCATCCTCGCTACTGACATGGTGCTCCGTGCCAAGCTTCGTATGTGCAGTCAAACTACTAAAATAAACATCCGCAGTTCCGCTTTTGTAGTTGCTGCTGAGAGTTTGGACCATAACCGCTCCATTGTAGACATATGCAGTCACTTTAACCTGCGAGGTCGGACATTCCGTCTCTGTACTGGCGTAAGCCGTGGAAGGACCACACTGAGCATAGCATACGTAGTCGTACCCATTATAGGGCACCGTCCGGCTGGCACTGGCCGCAAATGCCGACAAGGGCATAGCCGCAATCAGTGCTACAACAACAAGAAGAATACAAATCCTTCTGAATACCTTCATTTTATTCACCTCCTTCCTAGTTGGAATTGCCATGATGGTCTGCTTCTTCAGTCAGACCGGGAATTGCATGGCCCATGGGAATCCTCCTCCTTTCTGTAAATATGGGGGGTGAATACACGCTTCACCCTGTTTCAGTATCGGTATTTATATCATAACACATACCAGACACCCTGTCAACAGGAAATCTCGCAATTTTTGTAATTCGTTATATCAATTTGCTTACCCAGGCTAATACACCCAACCCCCACCCCAAATCCAAAAAACTACGCCCGACAGGACAATCCCATCGGGCGCAGAGATTCAGATTTCTTGCCGACCTTCCAGCGCCCGGAGCAGGGTCACCTCGTCGGCATATTCCAGTTGGCTGCCCACCGGCATACCATAAGCCAGCCGGGTCACCCGCACCCCCAGAGGGCGCAAAAGCCGGGACAGATACATGGACGTGGCCTCGCCTTCCGTGTCGGGGTTGGTGGCCATAATGACCTCCCGGATGTCGCCCTGACCCACTCTGGTCAGAAGCTCCCGGATGCGGATGTCATCGGGGCCCACATGACCCAGAGGGGAAATGACACCATGGAGCACATGGTAAACCCCACGGTACTCCCGGGCCCGCTCCAGCGCCGCCACATCTCTGGGTTCAGCCACCACGCAGACCAGACCTTTATCCCTTCTCTGGTCGGCGCAGATGGGGCAAAGCTCCCGGTCCGTCAGATTTTGACACACCGGGCAGGTCTTGACCTTCTCCTTGGCATCCACAATGGCCTGCGCGAAGGCCTCTGCCTCCTGTTTGGGTAGTCCCAACACATAGAAAGCCAGCCGCTGTGCGGTTTTGGTGCCGATACCGGGCAGGCGGGCAAATTGCTCCGTCAACCGCTCAAGGGCGGCGGGAAAATACTGCACTTAGAACAAGCCTCCCAGATTCAGACCGCCGGTGAGCTTGGACATATTGGCGGAGGCGTCGGCTTCTGCGGCCTTCATGGCTTCATTTATCGCCACCACAATCATATCCTGGAGCATTTCCACATCTTCGGGGTCCACTGCCTCGGGGTTAATCTCCAGAGAGACCACCTCGTGAGAGCCACCCACCGTAGCCTTCACCATGCCGCCGCCGGCGCTGGCGGTGTAGGTCCGGTTCTGCATCTCCTCCTGCATCCGCATCATATCCTGCTGCATCTTCTGGGCCTGCTTCAGCATAGCCGCCTGATTCATGCCACCCATAGGGCCGCCACGGAATCCACCTTTTGCCATATTACATTCTCCTTAACATATATTTTGCGAACCGGATAATCCCGGCTTATTTGATTTTTACCACGTCCGGATGGGCTCTGCCAAAGTCCAGCAATTGCTGGAAACCATTGGAAACTTTGGGCTTTGCGCTCATGTCCACCACCGTTGCCCGGATGGGTTGACCCACCATGGCAGAGGCCTTGTCTCCGACCAGCTTCAGCAGGGCAGGCTTATCCAATGTCTCTTTGACAAAGGCATTGGCACACTGCAATTCCAGAAGCGGCGGCTTCAGCACCCCGTTGACGGTGGCATTGGGCCCAACGGTAAAATGACCCCGCAATACCGGATTCAGCTCCGGAGCCAAACGGCTGACCAAATCCGTCCAGAAGCCCACAGGCATTTCGTAATCCTGACCCGGCTGGGGCGCGGATGTCGCCTCATCCGGCATTGGTGGCGCGTCTTCGTCCCCGGGCAGGGGCGGACGCTCCTCCGGATTGTCCACAGGCGTGGCAGGCGCGCTCTGCACCCGGATGCCGGAGGCGACCGCTTCTTCCAGTCTGGTCAGTCTGGCATTGAGGGCATCGGGTGCCAGATTCAGCTCCGGCTGACACAGGCGGATGACACACAACTCGCCGTCCATCCGGGTTTTGCCGCCCCGGGTGAATCCGGCCATGGTCTCCTGCAGAAGACCCATAATCCGCACCAGCTCCCCGGTAGAGAGACGGTCCTTCAGACTCTGGGCTTCGCTGAGGGTGCTGACCCCGGAGAGCATGGAGAGCCCCGCGCCGGGAGCTGTCTTCAAAATCAATAAATCTCTGGCCAGACAGCACAGCTCGTCCAGCAATGCGCCCACATCCTTGCCGCCGGTGTAGAGCCGGTCATAAAGGGTAAGGGCAGATTTCGTATCTTTTGCGGCCACCGCATTCATCATCTCTGCGGCATTTCTGGTGCCGGCAAGACCCAGACAGCGGTAGACGCAGTCCTCGGTGATGCTGCCGACCGTGGCGGAGGCGCACTGGTCCAGCAGACTGATGCCGTCACGCAGGGCTCCGTCTGCCATTCGTCCCAGAGCCATGGCCGCATCAGGCTCCAGCTCCAGCCCCTCGCTGTAGGCCACATACTGCAACCGGGAGGCCACATCTTCCGGACAGATGCGGCGGAAAGAAAACCGCTGACACCGGGAGAGGATGGTGGCCGGGACTTTATGCAGCTCCGTGGTGGCCAAAATGAAAATCAGATGCTCCGGTGGCTCCTCGATAATCTTCAGCAGGGCGTTGAAGGCGGCGATGGAGAGCATATGCACCTCATCGACGATATAGACCCGGTAACGCACCGAGGCCGGGGAATAGATGGCATCATCCCGCAGGTCACGGACATTGTCCACACCATTATTGGAGGCGGCATCAATTTCCAGCACATCCATACAAGTGCCGGCATCAATGCTTTGACAGGCGGCGCAGCGGTTGCAGGGGTTGCCGTCAATGGGACTGAGGCAATTGACCGCTTTCGACATAATCTTTGCGCAGCTTGTCTTGCCTGTACCCCGGGAGCCGGTGAAGAGATAGGCATGGCTCAGCCGACCGGTCTGAAGCTGAGACTTCAGAATCCGGGTGATGGCATCCTGCCCCACCATTTCATCGAAGGTCTGGGGGCGATATTTCCGATATAGTGCCTGATAGGTCATAAGCCAACCCCCTAAAACAGATAAACACTTCGCCTAAGAAAAGTCAAATGGATAGACTAAGCCGGCGCATAACAAGATCGCACACCCACATTTGAACCGCCGCAACGCCCGATACCTGCGCAGTAAACTCGGGACCGGCACCCCCGCGGCACACGAAAGGCACCGCTTAATGCTGCTTGGTTCCCCACCTGACATGGTTCACGGCTTTCCGTTGCGCGAGACCAGTCCGTCAACGCCACTTACGAAGGCCAGACGGCACTGCGAACGATCCTGGTGTGGGGATTCATCCCCGCTATAGCGGATTGCGAGTTACAGGGCACCGCTAACTCCCCGACTAGTGCGACCTTGTTATGAGCCGGCTGCTGATAACAAGGGTATTCGATTATGTGACTCAGGCCAGCTTGGTCTCGATATAGTCAGCCAACTCACCGAAGGTGGCAATCTTGGCATCCTCCAGATCCAGCTCAATGCCCAGCTTCTCCTCGAAGTCCATGGTCATCTCGACGATATCCAGAGAATCGACGCCCAGACTTTCGAAGGTGGTGTCACGGGTGATTTCCGCGGCGTTGACTTCCAACTGCCGGGAAGCATACTCAACGATCTTTTCAAACATAGAAACTTCCTCCCGAAGAATAGGTCTGCTTACGCTCTCCTGCAAGACCTTACCTATTGTATTACATGTTAGCCGATTTGTCAATCATTTTTGCTTGAGTTTCCGCAAAACATGCGCAGGGCTACAATTGATGTAAAACTTAGGTATAGAAAAAAGCGAACCAGTTTACCGGAACAGAGTTACCACAAAACGTCCTGGCGAAAGGTCTCCGCAGCCATGTTGGTCATAAAACAGACCCCAAGGTATGGCAAGCATGATTTATCTCATGGGCCGGGCAAAACAGGCGGAGCGGTGAACCTGCATCACAAGACAAAAAACCGCTGTCTGGGTTGTGCCCCGGACATGGTTCAGGCGGATAACCATGGCGCATTTATATCGCTTCTGCGTGTTTCATTCTTTGCGGACATCATTTCCTTGCCGCCCTGTCTGCGGTGTGATATAATCTCCGGGAGGTGATGTGAATATGGATAAACCCCGAATTCTCCTGTCCAGCGGTAAGAAGCCGGATAACTACATTGGCGCCATTCAGCTCGCCGGTGGAATCCCAAGCGCTCAGTATCTGCCGGAAGTGGACACCGGCTATGATGGCTTGATTCTTTGCGGTGGCGGAGACATCCACCCGGATTACTTTGGCGAGCCCATGGACGGCTCCGGAAACATTGACCGCCCCAGAGATGAGCGGGAATTTGCTCTGCTTCGGGCTTATGCCGCCGCAGGAAAGCCGGTGCTGGGCATCTGCCGGGGCATACAGGTGGTGAACGTTTTCTTTGGTGGTACGATCCATCAGGATTTACCCAACGCCGCCGATCATTCCTCTTTTGCTGACCATGACCTGATTCACCCTGTCCGGGCAGAAGCGGGCAGTGTGTGGGAGCGGCTCTATGGCACTCGTTTTGTGGTGAACAGTCATCACCACCAGGCCCTTAACCGTTTGGGACTGGGACTGCGTACCACGCTGGTTTGCGAAAAGGACGGTCACATTGAGGGTGTTGCCCACGATTCTCTCCCCATTTTTGGTGTGCAGTGGCATCCGGAGCGGATGTGTGGAACACGGCGCAGAGCCGATACGGTGGACGGACTGGCGGTCTTCCGGTACTTCATGGGACTGATCCGGGGATAGGCAGGAGCACCCCCTTTTTTTGTGACTGCGCGTTCGCTTTTCACAGGTAACGGTAATATATGGAAAAGGCCACGCAAAAGGGTTAACCTTCTGCGTGGCCGGTTTACTTATGCTTGGGTTTTTGCCTTCCCTTAGCTCAGGGACATGGCGTTGTTGGGGTTGACATAGATGTTCTTATTGACCATCTTCATGCCGAAACCTTCCTCAGCGGTCATCGCCTCGATGATACCGGTGCGCCACTCTTCAAACTTGGCGTTCAGAATGGTGGTCTCAGCCTGGTAGTCACGGAAGTTCAGTTCATCCTCGGCAACGCCGACGAAGTACATCACATGGACACCGTATTCGGTCTCGACCAGACCGGTGTCGCCGGACTTGCGGGACTCATCAAAGCACCAGTCGTTAAAGGCGGTAACCATCATGCCGGGATAAACCGTCTCATACAGGCCGCCGTTGGTGTTGGAGCCGGTATCGGTGGAGTTCTCGTTGGCCAGAGTGCCGAAGGATTCCTCGGTAGCCTCGCCCTCTTTCCAGTTGTCCAGGATGGACTGTGCCTTCTCCTTGGCGGTGGCAATCTGCTCATCGGTGGGGGTGCCGTCTTCGTTTGCTTCGCCTTCAAACTCGATGAGGATGTGACGAACATCAACGGGCATGGCGCCGGACTGATCATCGGAGCCCAGGAACATGACTACGGTCGCGCCGTTGCCGGAAGCATTCTCCAGAGCGGTGGTATCGCCGGCCTTACGCTCGGCGTCGGTCAGCCATTCGCGGGCATAGCTGAGGACGGAGGAATAAGCAACGGCCTCCTTCAGGATAGAGTCCTTATCTTCGGCGAAGGTCTCGGCCTGACCCTTCAGTTCCTTGGCCTTTTCTTCGGCGGCCTTCAGGGCGGCGGCCAGAGCAGCTTCGGTCTGCTCTTCGGTGTACTTGCCTTCGGCGTCAGCCTCGCCCTCATAGTACTCGTCCAGGGCGATATCCAGAATGCGATAGTCATAGGTGCTGTAAGTAGCGCCATTTTCCTTGACCTCAGCGGCAATTTCTTCCTCGCTGGCAGTCAGCGCCTCACCGACAGAGACAGCATAGTCATTGGCAATCTGCTGCACGGTCAGGTACTCCTCATAGGTCTTCAGGTTGCAGCCAACACCATAGGTGGAGCGCACCATGGCATTGGCAGAAGAATGACCATAGAGCATAGCATAGGTCTTCATGTTGTTGACGGTGGCAGCAATCTGGGCCTGGCTCTCTTCGGAGAGGGTAAAGCCGTTGGCCATAGCCTCGTCATAGGCGGCATAGATGGCCTTCGCCTGCTCAATTGCCTGCTCCATGGAGGCATCAGCCCAGGTAATGCCCTTCTCTTCGTCCTGATACTGCTCATCGAGACCCTTGTCGGCCTTAACCATATAGGGCAGGAGAGTATTGCTGTTGACGGTATCGACATAGAAGTAATTCAGGTCTGCGGCGGAGAGATTATGCTCGCCGACAGTAACCGCGGTGAACATCCGATGCAGGATGCCACTGTTGTAGATGCCGCCGCCCACAAGGCCAATGATGATGGCGATTACAGCGACATAAAAGATGATAGACCAAACTTTGAGCTGTCTTGCAGCTTTCTTGTCTTCCTTAGCCTGCCGCATCTTGGTCTCGGAGACGGCGGCTTTCTGCTCGGTACGGAGCTTCTTCTGACGGGATGCACTCATGGTAGATCTTCCTCTCGTTTACCTAAAAATTGCCGGAATCATGGATTCACATAGACCCGACTATTATATCCCAAAACAGCCAGACTTTCAAGAGGATATTTCAGAAAAAAGCGGCTTTTTGAAAAGTTTTCCCTGCTTTGGACTGAATCTTTTGGTTTATCATGGGTTTGGGGCTGTGTTTTTGTGGATAAAGTTGGGGCCGCACCAAAAACACGCCTCAGGGCAGGGCGATTCCCTGCCGGAAAAGGGTAATCATCTCGCCGGTCAGGCTGTCGCCGGAGTAATCGCCGGGGATTTCCTCCCGGTTAAACCAGGTCGCCTCTGCCAGCTCATCTTCCTGCAGGCGCACATCTTCGCCGCCGGAGAGCCGGGCAAAGAAACCCATGAGCAGGGTGTCAGTAACTACCCAGGGCTGGGATTTATAGAAGGTCAGCTTATCCACCTTCAGTCCGGTTTCCTCCATGACCTCCCTGCGGACGCAGTCTTCTACCGTCTCGCCGATCTCACAGAAGCCGGCCACCAGGGCATAGCGCTTAAACGCTCTTCCGGCATAGCGGGTCAGCAGCAACCGGTCGCCGTGGTACACGGCCACAATGACGGCGGGGCAAATCTTGGGGTAGACCCTGTGGGCGCACCGGGGGCAGACCATTGCCCGCTCTTTGCTGTCGGGTTGCATGGGATGACCGCAGGAGCCGCAGAAGCGGTTTCCCCGGTACCACCGGTGAAGGCTGTGCCCCACGGAACAGGCGAAGGCGGTCACCCGGCGGGCAAGGCTGCGATAGTCTCCGCAGGGCAAAAACCCGGGGGCATTGGTATCGGTCAGGGGGAGATAATGGCAGGTTT
The DNA here is from genome assembly GCA_015067725.1 of Oscillospiraceae bacterium. Lineage (GTDB taxonomy): Bacteria > Bacillota > Clostridia > Oscillospirales > Oscillospiraceae > Faecousia. The sequence continues at coordinate 11,671 of SVLX01000029.1, forward strand.
CGTCAATGGAGAAGGCATAAATCCATTCTGTCTCCGGGGTACACTGGTCAATCCGGGGCAGAAGCAGGTCACCCTCACCTTGTTGACAAATGATGCCCTGCGGGGTATAAATCAGGGCGATGTCTCCGGCTTTTGGGGTACGGAAGGACATTTCGTTATGAAAAGTCTGGGGGAAAATATCCTGAAGCATGATTTGGGCTCCTTTGTGAGGTGGTAAAATGGGGGATTACTGCTCACATCATACACAATCCGGGGAGAAAAAGCAAGGGGGCGAGCTCCTGGTTTGCAACCGAAACTCGGCGTTGTTCCATGAAATATTCCCCCCAAAGCAGACCACTGAAATAACCGGAGTCTGTTTTGGGGGATTCTGTGTTCAAACCGGAGCGCAACGAAGAAGCTAACCGGGCGCTGTTTCGGGAGATGGATTCTGTTCTCCTGCCGGTTTTGGAAGATGAAACCTATGCTGTGACCCGCATGGTATTTGGACAAATCAGAGCAAAAACTGGCTCAGCACAAAGATACCCAGGTCATGCAGTCCGTGGGCAAGCCCCAGAGACAGCAACGAGCAGTCTTTCTTCCGGATATAAAACGTCCCAAAGAAAAAGCCGATTGCCCCGCAGTACAGCACATTGATGAGGCTGTGGGAGGCGGGGAAGTGCCAGAGCCCAAAGAGCAGGGCACTGATCAGACACTGCTGCCACGGCCCCCGGGTCAGCATCTCCAGTCGCCGGAACAGGTAGCCACGGAAAATCAGTTCCTCCACCGGTCCGACAAAAAAGAGGTAGAACACCACCCGCATGGGGATGATGCCGCGGGTGGGGGCTTTGCCGGAGAGGACCGCCCAGGCGGGCACACCGAAAATCAGGGGGAGCAACACAAACAGGCTCAGCGAAGCCAATCCAATGCCCACGCCCCACAGGAACTGCCGGGGGAGATTGTCTCCGCAGTAGCCCAGATACCGGAGAGGCTGGTCGCTGAGTTTCCTCACCCGCAGAAGTGTCCCCAGCGCCAAAAGCCCATAGATGGACATATTGACCCCCAGGCGGAGATAGGGGTTATCGGGCAGGAGGTTATGGAGAATGGGTTTGATGACCACCGCCAGACAGGCGATGACCATGGCAATGAAGATTTCCAGTTTCAGTTTGCGGTCTTTGGTCATGGGGTGGGCCTTTCTGATTCGTCGTATGGGGGCTGATTGTCACAGCAATCCCAAAGTTCATCTACCTTGCAACACCGAGTCTCGCAAATCATATCCATGTCGCTGTGCATCAAAAACGTCCGGTTCTTTTGTCTGAAGTCTGCAAGATACCTCTGCGCATCTTCTGGGGTGGGGAATAATGCCGGGTACAGGGTATAATCGGACACATGGGTTTTCTCCGTCAGTGTCAGGAGCGGCACGGCAATCTCTTTGGGGCACGACCCGGTTTCCCATTGCAGACAGCGGGGAAGGATACAGACATTTTCTTCTTCTCCGGGTGTATTGCGGGTGGCATAATACCGATCCCGGGCTTCTTTCGCCTTCTGTTCTGTGGAGAAAAAGCCCAGACACTGACGCATCCCATATTCCGTTTCCGTCTCAGGAATATAGAGCAGTAGTTGAAATAAGACCATCTGCCAGACATCTCCCCTCTGTTATTCCGGTTGATCCGGATATCGTTCCACGGTGAATCCCTCGGCACATACCATGTGCTGCAGCGAATCCAGCTTGATTTGGCCAACGCCAATCTCTACATCTACCCCAGCATTTTTCATCAAGCCTTGATTAAGCTGTTTGAATTGGGCGCACCATGCTTCGGCATCCGTTTCGCACCAAAACAGTTCTGGAAACGATTCATAATTATATGCATAGGACTTTTCCCAAACGGTGAGCCCCACGGCGAAAACGGTATCGCCATACGCTTGAGGAATCCCGGAGATGTGGCGTTCTATCGAGCAGAAGCCGTGGGGGTAGTCTCTGTAGCCCGGCAAGGTGCGGCAATGCGCTTTTGCCGATTCCATAGCTTCTTCGCTGGTAAACAAGCCGATAAAGTTTCCCTCTCCGTACATGACGGCAATTTCCGCATGGTAATGCATTAGCTCGTATACAATCATGATTATCCAGCCCGCTCCGCAGAGGAATTTTTATCTCTATACAGCCGACCGCGCATCCAACTGGCCACCAGCCCCACAACCAGAGCAGGCCCGCCCACAAGATAAATCAGGCGCAGGATATTGGGAATACCCAGTCCAGCCATGGTTCGCTCAAGCCAGCCGGGGGCAATCTCGTAGACCATTGCCAGGCCCAAAGCTGGAGCAACAGCCACGAGAGACAGTGTCTCCACCAGAAGCAGCAACTTGTTTTGGGTTGTTTTCTTCATGGTTATGCCTCTTTCGTACCGGTACTTCCGGTTCATTTCTCCCCCTGCCCAAAAGCCAGGTGGATATAATGTTCCGCACTCTCCCGGTTTCCGGCAATCTGCTCCGGGGTCAGGGGTTTGACCACCTTGGCCGGACTGCCCAGAAGCATGGAGCCGTCCGGGGCATTGGTTTTCCCGGTGACCACAGCCCCCGCACCCACCAGACAGTTGTTGCCCAATACTGCCCCATTCAGGACAATGGCACCCATACCAATGATGCAGTTATCCCCCACGGTACAGCCGTGGACAATTGCCCCGTGACCGATGGTGCAGTAGTTTCCTACGGTGGTCTTTTCGTGGAGGATGGCGTTATCCTGAATGTTACTGCCCTCGCCCACGGTGATGGCGCCGCTGTCTCCCCGGAGAACCGCACCATACCAGACGGACACATGATTTTGCAGCGTAACATTGCCGGTGACGGTGGCATTGGGGGCAATCCAGATTTTCCGGTTCATCTCCTTGTTTTCCATTGGTTGATCTCCTTATTTTGTGAATAGCTTTCTTGACCCGCCGAAAATATGGTCAGCGGGGAGCATTGTCTTCGGTCAGCAGCCAGTCCAGCAGATTGACGACCTGAATGCCATTGTAATTTCCGGCGGTGTATGCATCCAGAGTGAGCACCAGCTTGGGATAGTTGTCCTGCAGAGCCAGCAATGGGCGCATTTCCCGTTCAAATGTCTCCTGTGCGGTCATGTCGGCGGTGACCTGAATATAGGTCAGAATTCCCCGCTTTTGCGCCACAAAATCCACCTCTGTGTCCCCCAGTTTGCCGATATTTACCCGGTATCCCCGCCGCAACAGAGCAAAATAGACCAAATTCTCCACCGAGTGACCCAAATCATATTGCCTGCGGGGGAGGATGTGATTGCGCAGACCCAGGTCCACCACATACCATTTCTTATTGGTGCTGAGGATTTGCTTGCCAATCAGGTCGAACCGCTCCACCGGATAGAAGATAAAGGACTGCGCCAGAGCCTGCATATAGTCATTTACGGTATTGGGGGACACTTTTCGCCCGTGAGAAGTCAGATAGTCGGTCACACTCTTGACGGAAATGGGACTGCCAACTGAACCGGATAAGAATTTGGCGATGGTCTTCAACAGGACAATGTCGTTGATTTTCCGCTTGTCCGGGTCGGCCTCTTTCCGGGCTTGCCGGTCTTCGATGTCCCGGACAATGACGGTGTTATAAATGCCCTCCAGATAGGTGTCGATTTTTTCCTCCGTCCGCTCCATTGCTGCCACATAGGGCATACCGCCGGTCCGCAGATACTCGGCAAAGCCACGCTCTTTTGGCAGTGACGAAAGCTCCAGATACTCCCGGAGGGACAGGGGCAACATGGAAATCTCAACATAGCGCCCGGTCAGCAGGGTAGCCAAATCCCCGGAGAGCATATAGGCATTGGAGCCGGTGATGTAAATATCCGTATTCTCCTTGACAAACAGACTGTCCACCACCTTTTGGAAAGCGGGGACTTTTTGCACTTCGTCCAAAAAAATATAGGTCATCCGGTCGCTGCACAGTCGGTCTTTGATGTGGGCATAGAGGGCGGGATAGGAGAGAAGATGCTCATATTCCAGCTCTTCAAAGTTGATGGAGATAATCTGGTCTTCTGTTACGCCATGCTCCCGCAGGCAACTCTGGTACTGCTTGAGCAGGGTGGATTTTCCGCATCGCCGGATGCCGGTGACCACCTTAATCACCTGCTCATCTTTCCAGGACAGCAGTTGCTGCAGATATTCCTTGCGCTGTACCATATGAGACACCTCCTAATCTGATGGATCAAGTATACCACACGCCGTCCGGGATTGCAAGAAAAATTCCCATTTCGGAATATATTTCTCAAAATCAGAGAAAAATTCCGGTTTCGGAATAAATCCAATCATTTCCGCAAAAATATTCCCATTTCGGCATTTTCGTCGGGACTGGGCGGCAGAACCGGGAGTTATGCCCTGTGCGGGTCGGGAGGGGGTCTTGTGATATTGCACAAATTCAGCTTTGTAGATTTGGATAAAATTCCGGCTTGACACAGGACTGCTAATTTGCTATAGTATAGCCAGAAAGGTGATACAACCTGACAGGCCAGTAGCAGAGGCTCAAATCCCGCCTGATGAGCTTACTGGTTGCCCGGATACCCAAAATGAAGGTCCAGCCCACAAAGAGCGTCTCGCTGATGAGACAGAAATGATGAATGATGTGCGGCAGCAGGAATGGCTGAGGGAGATGGCGTGACCGGAATCCGCAGAAAGAGAGGTTACCCAAGGATGTTAGATACAAAAATCGCACAGAAATAACCCTTGATCGCTATGGAATCGTGAGATTCGGCGGTCAAGGGTTGTTTCTTTTTTGGGGGGGACAGCCACCCGGTGGGGGTGGCTATTTTGCGGGTTAGTCAACTGGGAGTTTGGAACGCCAGTATTGCGCACGGTCTTCGTTGCCAGCTTCGTCACAGACAAAGGCGATATTCTTGTATGCTATGTGCAGATGGGGGTGCCCATCAGGGAAGGCTTTTTCCAAAATGGCGATGGCTTTCTCCAGATGGGAAAGGGCCTTGTCGTAATCCTCCAAATCGCAGTAGGTCAAGCCCACATTGTTGTAGGATTGTGCCAGGTCGGGGTGGTCTTCCGGGAGTACCTTCTTCCGGATTTCCAGTGCCTTTAGCAGATACTCCAGTGCGGTTTTGTGGTCGCCCAGGTTGCCATGGGTCAAGCCCACATTGTTGCAGGAGCTTGCCAGGTCGGGGTGGTCTTCTGGGAGAACTTTCTTCCGGATTTCCAGTGCCTTTAGCTGGTACTCCAGTTCTGTGTTGTGGTCGCCCAGGTCGCCATAGGTCATGCCCACATTGTTGTAGGAGCTTGCCAAGTCGGGGTGGTCTTCCGGGAGTACCTTCTTCCGGATTTCCAGTGCCTTTAGCTGATACTCCAGTGCGGTTTTGTGGTCACCCAGGTGGCCATAGGTATAGCCCACATTGTTGTAGGAGGTTGCCAGGTCGGGATGGTCTGCCGGGAGTACCTTCTTCCGGATTTCCAGTGCCTTTAGCAGATACTCCAGTGCGGTTTTGTGGTCGCCTAGGTCGCCATAGGACACGCCCACATTGTTGTAGGAGGTTGCCAGGTTGGGGTGGTCTTCTGGGAGTTCCTTCTTCCGGATTTCCAGAGCCTGTTCATCCATCTCCAATGCGCGCTGATACTCGCCCAGTCTGTTGAATAAAAAGCCGCTGCGGATAGCCCAGATACCTTCCTTGTCTTCCAGTAAATCCGAAGCCCGGACAAAACACTCTGCCATCTCCCGGAGCTGATCCGGGGTGTAGGTCTTGTTGTCGTCATACTGCGCCCACAGTGCATCCAGGAATGGCCCGCAATTCCCGTCCGTCAGCCCCAGCTCGCCCACGCAGACTTGCCGGATGAGGGGGTGAATCTTGAGCTGTCCATCTCTCCCGGAAAGCCAGCCCAGCTTTTTCAATCGTGTGGCGGCAGTCTTCTGTTCCTTGGTCAGACACGCCCGGAACAGCTTTTGCTCCATGCCACCATCGGAAAGCAGGGCGGCATAACGCAGGACGGTTCGCTCGTTCTCTCCCATGCCGGAGAGATTAAACAGGGTCTTCAGGTGTCCATAAAGCCGGTCGGCCTCCATGTTGCGGCGACCATCCCGCTGTTGCCCGGTGGTAACCTCCGGCAGGTCTTCATCCTGCAGCTTGTAATCCTGCAACGCTTCCAGTAGCTTTTCCGGCTGGATGTCCCCATCTCCCTCATTCAGGGTCTTGGCCATCAATGTAACCATCAATGTATGTCTATCCACTGCCACAATCAGCTTCCGCAGCATAGACTTGTCCACCTCTATATCCGGGGTATAATACTCCATCAACCGTACCAGCTCATCTTCTGGCAGTGCCTTGATCTCCTGCGGCCGGTTTCCCAAATCACAGCGGGTAGTAAAAATCAGCCGCAGACCCAGCGAGCAGAACCGCTGGTAAACCTCGTCATTCTGCAGTTCTTCCAAAGACGCGCCATCCCGGTCAAAGTTGTCCACGATGAACACAGCCTTTTCCCGGTACTCTCCAAGGAAGTTCAGCCGTCTGTCCAGCCGTTCTGCTGTACTCAGCCCCTTTTCACTGGTTGCATCACCCAACAGGGCACTCTGCAGAGTACCCCCCATATTCCCCTTGTAGTGGAAAAGATAGATTTTCCTTTCGGTGTTTTTTGCGGTGTTTTCTGCCAGCTTGATGGCGGTCTCCGTCTTGCCAATGCCGCCCACGCCCCAGAGGAAGACCCGATGATTCCGCTCCAGCTCCCCGGAAAGGAACGTCAGCTCCTCACTGCGGCTGCCCGGTACCCAGTATTCCGGGGTGGAGTAATTGGGGGTGAGGGTGTAGGGGGCTTTGGCGGTGGGGGGTTGCACAAAAGCCTGGTGTATCTCATCTACCATCTGTCTTGTGTGCCGGGTGTCATCGCTAATCTGGTCCATACGCTTATAGATTTCGTGAACCAGAAAAGCCTTGGATTTTACAGACAGTGCCTCATGCTGGGCAAAATAATGCTCCGTTGCCATATCGGGGATTTTTCTTAACAAAGCTGCATACTTATCCTTCCGGTCGCCGGACATATCCTGCCAAACCGCAAGCCCATCGAGGAACGCCCGGAATCCTTCGTTCATGCGGCAATAGAAGGCCTCCAGTTCCGCTTTCTTTTGCGGTGAGCCATCCATGGATGTAAAGATGGTCAATTCTTCCGGACTGCTGTAGGTTTCGGTGGCATTCTGCGCAATCTGGTCCTTCTCCTGCCCGGATAAGGCAATCTCTCCCCAGATTTCAGAGAGATTCCGCTTTGCTGTGTCAAAATATGCCGAGAAAATCATCAGGAATTTGGCAATACGGGCATTCTCCCGCCCGGTGCATTGGTTTTTCTCAAAGAATCCCACAATTTCCTCCAGCGCACAGTCTATCAGACCGGAGTCGTCCGCCAGAGAGGTCGCTGTCACCTGCCCGACAATTTCTTTCGCCGCAAGCCCGGGAATACACAGTATCCCAAATTTCAGCAACACCTTCACATAGCCCAGCAGGTTCTTGTGTCTCTCCCCCATCAGCTTCAGCAGTTCAGAAAAGGTCGCCATATCCATAAAAGCAGCAGACATCTTCTCCCCCCTCCCATCGTTTTCTCCATTATACCACAGCATTCATCCAGTTACAACCTTATCCGGCAAAATTATCCCCACAACAAGAAATCCCCCACAAGCGGCAAATCCTCTCCATGCCGCTTGTGGGGGGCGCATTATACAACCGGAGGCAAACCGGCGTGATTATGGTTGGTCAGTCGTGGTTCTCTGCTTTCCCGGTTTCCTCTCCGGGTATCTGGCGGCTGCGGTTTTCCTGCTCGCGCTGCTTTCTTGCCCGCTTCTTCCGTCTCATGTAGCGAATCAGGAAGAATACGCCCAGAAGGATGGCCGCCCACAGCAGAATCTGGGGACTATTGGCCAGCAGGAACACCAGCAAATCCAGCAGGCCCTCGCCCACATCGGCCAGACTCTCCATAAACCCACCGGAAATCCGCTGTCCCACAGACGGCTCAGCCACAGGGGTCAGCTTCTGCACTTCCTCAATGGACAGATTCACGGTGGCATAGGTAATCTTGTTGTCATAAACCCGGAGCTGAGAGGTGATGTTCTCCAGTTCATAGCGCACATCGGTGAGTCGGGCCTCAATTTCCAGCAGGTCGGCCATGGTTTCGGCCTTCTCCAGCAGAACCATCAGCCGGTCATACTCCGTCTCCAGTGCGGCTTTGTGGCTGGCGGTGTCCACATACCGCAGAGTCACATCGTCCACATTCTCATTGTGCCGGATTACATTGGAGACCCCCTGAACCTCCTGCACCAGTTGGTTCAGATTTTCCACGGGAACACGGACGATCAGCGAGGCCCAACGGCTGACATTTCTGCTATAGGCACTGCCGTTATAGACCTCCCGGTTCTCCACATAGCCGCCCAACCGGTCAATTTGGATACTCAGTTCATTCAGCAGGGTATCCATGTCTTCGGTCTGGGTATCGATGGAGACGGTCTTAATCAGCTTCTGCTCAGTGACCAGATTTTTGTTGGTGCCGGTCGTTTCTGCGACACTGTCCGAGACTCCGGCCACGCCAAGGTAACCATCGGTGACCATCTCCATTTTCTCCTCGGAATAGAAGGCGTCGCCGTTCATGTCATAGTCCGCACGATTGGCAGACTGGCTGCAACCCGCCAGAGTGGTCAGGGCAAAGGCCAACAACAGCAACAGGGCAAGCATTTTCTTTTTCATGGTCAGTCCTCCTCAATTCGTTGTGGCTCCTTATGGGATGCCTTTGCTGATCAAGACGGATTTTTTGCGCCACGGTTGCGGTAAATGGGAATATTTTTACAGAAAATCTAAATTTTCCGGTATGCACCCGGATTGCCGCAGGTTTTGCCCTTACCGCTTCTTCCCATCCGGGGAAACCAGCCGTGCCAACAGCTCCGGCGTTGCCCCGTGGTAAGTCTGTCCGTTCCAGCGGATATTGGGACCCTTGCCACACAGGCGCATACAGGGGATGAATTTCACCGTGACCCCGGAGGACCGGAGCTTCTCAGCCGCCTCGGCCAGAGCCCGGTGTTTTCCGCAATTCGGTCCTGCGCATAGCTCCAGACAGCGGGTATCTGCCATGCGCAAACTGGGAAACCGGCGAACCACGGCGACAAGATAACTCTCTTTTACGCCCAATCCTGCAGCAAGAGAAGGTACAGCATCCACCGGGATACTGCCACCGGACTCCTTCTGCACCTCCTTCAGCAGACTCAGGAGCGCACTCTGGTCGCCGGGTGCGCCCTGGGATTTGTACCAGTTGATGGCTTCATTGATGTTCCAGGACATGGGGTTACCTCCTTTGGTGGGATGGGGAGAATGCGTTGCCGCCTGATGCGTGGTCACCTAAGCGAAACTGGATGCCGCCCATCCGGGGAAATGTTTCTGCTGCGGCACAGTTAGGCGCCAATTCCCACAGCCATGCCTGCCGTCTGCGGTAATCGCATACAACAGGCACAAGCGGACAGCGGGATGCGCACCGGCATTCTCTTGTGCGATCATGATTCGTAATTGGATTAATTATGGGTTAGCAGTCATGTTATCTCCAATAAATGACTTGCGCATATATGCTATTCTGCGTGCCACGGCCAATCGGGTAGTGGGGGCATTTTCCGCAATGTCGAAACCATGGACAGTGCCCGTGGTTTCCCACAGCTCCACCGCAACCCCGGCTTGCTCCAGTGCCTGCCCGTAGGCGGTGCCGTCGTCGTGGAGACAGTCAAATTCCGCTGTCTCGATATAAGCCGGAGGCAAACCGGAAAAATCCGTTGCTTCCAAAGGGGAGGCATAGGCGATATTGGGGCAATTGCGGTCAGGCAGATAGCCTGCCACCATCATTTTGGAGAGGTGGGCATTCCACATGGGGGTATCGGTGAAGCGGCGGTTGCTGTCGCTGTTTAGTCGGCAGTCCGTAAAGGGATAAATCAAAAGCTGAAACCGGGGCACAGGCTCCAGCCGGTCTCTGGCCATTTGGCATACCGCCGCCGCCAGATTGCCTCCGGCGCTGTCCCCGCCAACGGCGATGTTGTCCGGATTTATGCCCAGCATCCGGGCATTTCCCCTGACCCAGAGCAAGGCGGCAAAGCAGTCCTCCGCCGGAATGGGGAATGGGTGCTTTGGGGCGAGCCGGTACTGGATGAAGGCCACCTTGCATGGGGTCTGCAAAGCATAGGTTTTGGCCAGCCGATAGTGATAGGGTGCGCCACCGAAGAAGAAACCGCCGCCGTGGCAGTACAACAGGCATGGCAAATCCTGTTCCTGCATTTTTGGGGAGAAAAACAGCACCTCAACCGGGTCGCCACCACAGCCCGGAATGGTCTGACGGCTCACGTCTATTTCCCTGTCCTGCCAAATCCACCGGGGTGGGCGCATTTTTTCACCCATGGCCGCCGCCATGCGGGGATTCCGGATGGGCGGGGAAAAGCGGGCATAGGGGTAGAATTCTTTGCTGATGGAATATTTGGGCATGGCGTTTCCTCCTGAGACGCAGTGCTAATCCTGCGGGGGCGCTTATCGTGATGGTTTTATCGTGATCGGGCAACAAATAAACTGCCCCCACGGAAAAGCGATATGCAGTCCGAAACTTGAGTAACAGAAAAGGAACGGCCGAGACCGTTCCTTAAGAAAGAATCCCAGTTTGCGCCCGGCAATCATACTGGAGTTCCGGTATCTTTTGTTGTGGTGGGGCAATGTGGCGGGTCGGCTTCTGTGCATCCATGGGGCATATATCTGCCCGCCGTTAGCCCGGATTAACTGCGCTCGTGCACCAGAACAATGCCATCGACCAGATTGGCCTCAGCCAGATAGCCCTGAATGGCCATCTGCCGATCCATCAGGTCGGTAATGATGACCATATCGTCTTTGCACTCAATGCGCATCACGTTCCGCATGACCACGCTCTCCGGGGTCTTGCTGTTCTTATAGACGGTAGAAAGACACATTTTCTTCCCCTCCCATCAGGACAAAGCCTGCAGAATGGCAGACAGGCGCAGATTGCCCTTCTCAAAGTCGGAAACCGCCAGCATGACCTGCTCATAAGCGGCCTTCTGACCGGCGCTCTCCAACTGCTTGGCCAGAGCCGCCAGCTCCCGGGCGTGGGAGGCATTGTGCCCCACCATATACTTCATCAGGGCGGTCAATTCCTCCATGGGGGTGTGCTGGCAACCGCCGGCGCAACCGGCACAGCTACCGGCGTCGCACTGTGCGCCCTGCTCGCAGTGGGTATGCTCATGGGTGTGATCGTGCTCGTGGGAATGGGTATGATCATGGTCATGGTCGTGGTGGTCGTGGGTATGCTCGTGGTCATGGGCACCGGGGATGGCGTGGGTATGGGGCTCAGTGCCGTGGTCATGGGCATGGGTGTAGGTGTGGTTGTGGGCGTGGTCGTGCTCCTGCTCCTGACCATGCTCATGGTTGTGGGTGTGGGAATAGGTGTGGGTATGCGCCTTGCCGGATGCAATATGATCGTGATCCAGATGCATATGAGAAATCCTCCTTGGGTTTTTTTCTATTATACCGCACTTGGGGGGCAATGTCAAAACATTTTCAGGCGGCTGGGACGAGAGAAGTTAACTCCCCGCCAATGGATGAATCCTGCGGGGAATGGGATAACTGTTTTTGAAGGCCGGCTCCGGTTGGGGAGTCGGCCTTTGGATGGGTTAGGGGGTTTGGGTGCGGAGGGCGGCGGCGGCTTCTTCGTGGCGGCATCTTTCGTCCAAAAGAAGCGCCAAACCATTGTGGTAACAGACTTCCCCGGAGTCGATACGGATTGCAGTACGGCATTCCCGCTCGGCTTCGCTCCAGTTTTGCCGTACAGCAGAGTAAACAAATAAAAGTGAGCGGAAGCATTTTGGGGGTCGAGTTGGATGGCTTCTCGCAAAAGATCCTCCCGCTCCTGAAGACTGCCGCCTCTGCAACTGCCAGGCTGGGCTCGTCTGACGAGCTGTTCGGCTTCAAACTTCTGTGCGAACATTGTGGCGGCTTTCTCCATGTCTCGGTAGTGAGAGGCCGCACTGTCCAGCCGGCGTTGCATATCAACGGGCTCTAAATTGGCAACAAAAAAACAGACCCGCCGAAGCGAGCCTGTTCTTTTTCCATATTCATCATGCCGACTCAAATATGCAAAAGTCCCTTAGCCACCCCGAAATACACCAGCAAACTCAGTGCATCCACGATGGTTGCGATAAAGGGACTGGCCATAACCGCCGGGTCCAGCCCCAGCTTTTTGGCCGCCATGGGCAGGACACAGCCCACCACCTTCGCCAGCAGGATGGTGATGGCCATGGTCACGCAGACCACCATCGCCACCAGCACCGATACATCGGTATTGCCCAGCAGCAACCGGTCAATCAGCAGAATCTTCACAAAGCAAGCCGCCGCCAGCGCCACGCCACAGCAGACCGCCGTGCGGATTTCCTTCCAGACCACTCTCGGCAAATCCCGCAATTCCAGCTCGCCCAGAGACAGGGCACGAATCACCGTAACCGAGGACTGAGAGCCGGAGTTGCCGCCGGTACCCATGAGCATGGGGATGAATGCGGTCAGCGCCACCTGCGCCGCCAGTGCCGTCTCAAATCCGGTGATGATCATGGAGGTAAAGGTGGAAGACACCATCAGCAGCATCAGCCAGGGGATACGCTGTTTGAACAAATCCCAGACCGAGGCGCGGGTATAGGTCTTCTCCGAGGGGGACATACCGCCCATGATCTCCATGTCTTCCGTGGCCTCTTCCTGCATAACGTCCATGGCGTCGTCAAAGGTGACAATACCCACCAGACGGTTCTCGTTGTCTACCACGGGCATGGCCAGGAAATTGTACTTGGCAAAGCGGCGGGCCACTTCTTCCTGGTCGGTGTGGGTCCCCACGGCAATCATGTGGGTCTCCATAATGTCTTTGATGGGGGTGTCGTCATCCGGGGCGAGGAGCAAATCCTTGACCGTCACCAGACCAATCAGTGTCCGGTTTTTGGTCACATAGCAGGTGTAGATGGTTTCTTTGTCCACACCGGTGCGGCGAATCCGCAGAATACTCTCCCCAACGGTCATCTCTGGCCGCAAATCCACATATTCCGTAGTCATGATAGAACCGGCGGAGTTCTCGGGATAGCGCAGCAGCTCGTTGATGGTTTTCCGGGTGTCCGGGTCGGCCTGAGCCAGAATCCGGCGCACCACATTGGCGGGCATTTCCTCAATCAGGTCGACGGCATCGTCCACATAGAGCTCATCCACCACTTCTTTCAGCTCGCTGTCGGAAAAGCCACGAATCAGCAACTCCTGCGGGTCGGGTTCCATTTCCACGAAAGTCTCTGCCGCCAACTCCTTGGGCAGAAGCCGGAAGAGCAGAGGAATCCGGTCGGCATCCAACTCGTCGAAGATGCCGGCAATGTCGCTGGGATTCATGGTGACCAGAATATCCCGCAGCGATGGGTACTTCTTTTCCTGCAAAAGGGTCATAATCATCTTCTGCAGGATGACAATCTGTTTTTCCATTGGTTTTTCCTCCTGTCAGGTAACAATAACCAGGTCTTGGAGTAAAAAACACGCCGGGTGGGAGTTTATGACAGGTAGAACGCATCACAGACCCATGCATTCCGCCTGGGTATACTTCCGCCCCCCGTGCCATTACTGCCGGTGTCCATGATGTTCCCTCCTTTGTATCACGATTTGAGCCTTCTTTGACCCATACTGATTATATCCAATTTGCGCCGGCTTGTCAACGGATGGACGAGCCATTTTTTAGCAATATTAAGCTTCGGAGAAGTATAAACCATGTTGTTGCCCAAGTGAGAACCAAGCCTGACTGCGCAGACTCCCCCAAAACCCAAAAAACGTCTCCCGAAAGCACCATCTTCCGGGAGACGTCTGATTTTCTTACTTATTCTTCAGCAGGTCGCGAATCTCAGTCAGCAGTTTTTCTTCTGCGCTGGGTTCGGGAGGAGCGGGAGGAGCGGCCTCTTCCTTCTTCTTACCAATGGCCATCAGCTTGTTCAGGCCCTTGACCAGCCAGAAGACCACCAGAGCCAGAATGAAGAAGTTGATGACGGCGGAGATGAAGTTGCCATAGTTCAGCGTGTTGGCAATGACATTTCCGGCTTCATCCAGCTTGGGCTCGCCAAACCACTGGGGCAGGGTGATGGTCCACTCGGAGAAGTTGATGCCGCCCAGGAACATGGAGACAATGGGCATGATGATGTCATCGGTCAGGGACTTGGTGATGGTGGAGAAACCACTGCCGATGATCACGCCCACGGCCATGGACAGGGCGTTGCCCTTGATGGCGAAGGTCTTGAATTCTTCAAACCAGCCGGGCTTCTTGTTTTTCTTGGACATAGTTTACTTCCTTTCTCTTTTTCGTCGCCTACTGTGGAGAAACCATCAATAGACGCATTGTACATATTTGTCGTTCCACCGGTCGTCAAAGAGCCGGTTTCCCTTACACATGGGACAGCCCTGGAACAGGTCATCGGCCATTTCTTCCAGTACGTCCCTCAGTTCCAGTGGGTCTAAGTAGAACTCTGGGATACCCTCTGTGCCAACAGCCGTCCCCATCAACGCTCCGGCGACAGCTCCAACAGCGGCGCTGTCCCCCGAATGGTTGACGGCGGCCACCAGAGTCCCCTCAAAATCGCCGGGGAACTTCAGGCAGGTATAGCAGGCGGCGGCCAGCACCCGGTGGGCCTCCACGGGATTCAATTCCACCATAGCCTCCTCCGGAGAGATTTCGTCCCCGGCCAGGGTTTCTGCTTGCGCCAGAAGGGCGGCAATTTCCCGGACTTTGGGATATTCCCGGCCAAATTGCTCCTGCACCGAGGCGATGGTGTCGTGGAGAATGGAGCGGAAGCTCCCGGCTCTGCGCACCAGCAGGCGGTTGATCAGCTCCGCCAGATAGGCAGCGGGCAGGAAACCCAGCGGGTCGCCGTGGGTCATGGCCGCAGTTTCAGCACCCAGACGGGCGGCCTCCTGCGCTTTGCCCTCTTGATTCAGAAAAAGACCGGTGGTGAGGGTGCGGGGCAGAGCGGCGGCAGCCTTTGACCGGTTCAGGGGGTCTTCCATGGTGCCCAGCCGCTCTGTGGCGAAGGCCATCATGGTGGTCTTATCCGGGGTGCGCCGGGCATAAATGTCATCAATGCCGCACAGCCAGGAGGTGAACTTTCCTGGGGCTCGCTTGCCGCCATAGGTTTGTGTCCGCATCCAGTCACCGTAAGCCAGCTTCAGATAGCCGATGCTGGGCCCCATCATCCCCCGGAGCGCGCCCCGGGTTTGACCATAGAGCAGACCGCCTGCGGTAAACAGGGCGAGCTGCGTGTTGGCAGAAATCAGGGCATAGCCGTTTTCCGTGTCGTAGCCCCGGATTCCCTCAGGACCAAAACGCTCATGGATTTCCTCAAGGCTCAGCTCCTGAACGCAGTAGCCCAGCGCATCCCCGGCGGCAGCACCCAAAAGACCGCCCCGGATCTGATCTTGTGTCCGTACCATAACTCTCTCCTCGTTTCCCGGAGAAGCCCGGGGTTTTATGCGTTCAAATAGATCAGCAGGACGGCAATGTCCGCCGGACTCACGCCGGAGATCCGGCTGGCCTGTCCAATGGAGGCGGGACGAATCCGGCTCAGTTTCTGCCGGGCCTCCAGACGGAGACCGCCAATGGTTTCATAGTCAATATCTGCCGGAAGAAGCCGTGATTCTTCTTTCCGGAATTCTTCGACCTGTTTCTGTTGCCGGGTCAGGTATCCGGCATATTTCACCTGGATTTCCACCTGCTCCTGCACTGCCGCAGACAACTCCGGTCGGTCGGGGTCAAAGAGAGCCAGGTCATCATAATGGATCTGGGGACGGCGAAGCAGGTCAGCCAGCCGGGCAGATCCCTTCACCGGGGCAGAGTCGGCTCGGGTCAGCATTTGGTTCAGCACCTCGGATTCTGCCACACCACTGGACTCCAGCCGCCGTATTTCCCGGGCGACCTGCCGGTATTTTTCCTCTACCTGCTCCAGACGGGCCTGACTGACCAGCCCGAATTTTGCGCCAATGGGGGTCAGGCGTTGGTCGGCATTGTCCTGCCGGTGGAGCAGACGATACTCAGACCGGCTGGTCATCATGCGGTAGGGTTCTTCTGTGCCCTTGGTCACCAAATCGTCAATGAGTGTGCCGATATAGCAGGTATCCCGGGTCAAAATCATGGGGTCTTTCCCCAACAGCTTCAGTGCCGCGTTGACTCCGGCCACCAAGCCCTGTGCCGCCGCCTCCTCATAGCCGGAGGTGCCGTTAAACTGACCCGCACCATAGAGCCCCGGCAACATCTTGCATTCCAGAGTGGGGAGCAGTGCCAGCGGGTCGATACATTCATATTCAATGGCATAGCCGGGGCGCATAAGCTGAGCGTTTTCCAGACCCGGCACAGAGCGCACCATATCCACCTGCACATCATAAGGAAGGCTGGTGGAGAGCCCCTGAATATACATCTCCTGGGTGTCGGCACCACAGGGCTCCACGAAAATCTGATGCCGCTCCTTATCGGGGAAACGGACCAGCTTCGTCTCGATACTGGGGCAGTACCGGGGACCAATGCCCTGAATCGTACCATTATAAAGCGGACTGCGATCCAGATTTTCCCGGATAATTCGGTGGGTCTCGGCGGTGGTATAGGTCAGATAGCACACTGCCTGATTCTCCGGTAGACGGTGGGAGGAGAAGGAGAAAGGCTCGGGCCTGTCATCACCGGGTTGCAGCTCCATCTTGTCATAGTCCAGGGTGCGACCATTGACTCTGGGGGGAGTACCGGTCTTGAACCGCCGCAGGGGAAGTCCGAGCGCCCGGAGATTCTCGCTGAGGCCCACTGCCGGATGCATCCCGTCCGGGCCGGAAGAGGTGATGCAGGGTCCGGTAATGATGGTGCTGTCCAGATATGTGCCGGTGGCCAGAATCACGGCCTTCGCACCATAGTGGATACCGAGTTGGGTGGTAAGTCCGGAGACACAGCCATTTTCTGTGGTAATGGCGGTGACCATGTCCTGAAAGACTGATAAATTATCCTGATTCTCCAGAACAATCTTCATGTATTCCTGATATTTTCTTCGGTCAGCCTGAGCCCGGAGAGAGTGGACAGCGGGTCCTTTGCCCCGGTTCAGCATCCGGTACTGAATACAGCAGGCATCGGCCGCTTTGCCCATTTCACCGCCCAGCGCATCCAGCTCCCGCACCAGATGACCCTTACCGGTGCCGCCGATGGCGGGGTTACAGGGCATATTACCGATGGCATCCAAATTGATGGTAAAGACGGCGGTTTTCAGCCCCAATCGGGCGGCAGCCAGAGCGGCCTCAATTCCGGCATGGCCGGCACCGACAACGCAGACGTCATAGTTTGCCTGAGTTTGTGGCACAGCAGATCTCCCCCTCTTTGAAACGTAAAGCTATACCATGATTATAGCAAAGAGAGGGCATAAATACAAGGGAATTTTTGAGCAAACTGTAAAATAAACTTGCAACAGAAAAAGGATTCCCGGCAGCAATTCCGCGACAAAATCAGACAGCCGCGCGCCTCTCCTGCGTGAATCGGGTTACAGAGACGACGACTATTGACCGATGCGCAGTAAAAGCAACGGCTCTGACAGCGATACGACGGTGGGGTGCAAGTTGCTGCGCCAACCTGTCTTTGATCCATATGCATCTTGTAAAGAAACCGTGAACAGCCTTGACGGAGTCCCGGTTTTTCTCTATAATGGATACAAAATCCCAGTGAACAGGAGTTGAGCCCATGGAAAGACTGGATCCTGAAATGAAGACCCTATCCATTACCCCGTTGCCGGAATTTGTTAACACCAATGCCTTAGACGATTTCCGTCAGCACATTCGCAGTCTGAAGGTGCTGATGAGCCGCTATCGCAGCGCCATGATGGAGGTGGAGACCAAATTCAAGGTGCTTAACGAGGAGTTTTCTCTGGCCAATGACCGCAACCATATCGAGAGTATCAAGGTTCGCCTGAAGTCTATGGACTCCATTCTGGAAAAACTGCATCGACGGGGTCTGCCCATGACCGTAGAGTCGGTGGAGCAGAATCTGACGGATGTAGCCGGGGTGCGGGTGATTTGCCCGTTTGTGGATGATATTTATGTTCTGGTGGACTGTCTGTTGCGGCAGACAGATGTGGAGCTGTTGCAGGTCAAGGATTACATTAAGCATCCCAAGGAGAATGGCTACCGCTCTTTGCATCTCATTATTACTGTTCCCATCTTCCTCCGGGAAGAAACCTGCCGGATGAAGGTGGAAGTTCAGCTCCGCACCATCGCCATGGACTTCTGGGCCTCTCTGGAGCATCAGCTTCGGTACAAAAAGGACATCCCCCAGGCCATCAGCGAGAAGCTGTCTGCCGACCTGAAGGAGTGTGCAGACATCAGCGCTATGCTGGATCAGCGGATGCAGGACATTAAAGACCGGATTGAATAAAGCCGGTGACCATTGAGGCGGAGTCCTCCATCCCCGGCCCAGTTTGCGGGGCTCGGGGGATTTTGCAAGCTGTAGTTAGATTTGACACTTTTGACGACGCCCACAGCATAAAAACCCTTGCGACAGACTAAACGCTACTCGCTCCGCGCCAGAGTAAATGCAACAACCGGAAACGCCCGGTTGCATTTACTTTGGCAAGTGACCCGCAAAAAATTTTTGAAAATTTTTGAAAATAATGCTTGACTTTTCTGGGATTTGTGGTATTATATTGGAGCTGGCTGCGAGACAGCAACAGCGAACCGAATATGGGGGTATAGCTCAGCTGGGAGAGCGCTTGAATGGCATTCAAGAGGTCAGCGGTTCGATCCCGCTTATCTCCACCACAAAACACCGACTTTTACCACAAAAGTCGGTGTTTTTCTAACTTGTGCGCCCGGCGAGCGCACGTTCTAACGGGTGAAAGTCCCGAATCCGCCCGGCAGTGGGAAGGATATAGCCAAAGGCAAGGGTGTCCGTCGTGAGGCGGAATCTGAAGGAAGCCGGATTCTGGGAGTTGAAAGGTCTCCCGGAGGGCAAACCTCTGGCCTGACGAACAGAAATCGCATATAAGGCCTCAAGCGGGGGTGAGTTTGCAAGACAAAACAAAGCCCAATAACTGCACGGAAACGCTTGGGGTAAATGCGGCGGGTAAAAGAGGGAAAGAACGTGTGAGTACCCGGGGAGGTCTTGCAGGCGTAATCGGGAGGACGAAGTCCGGGAAGATGCGTAGTAACAACGAACTGCAAGAAGTCAGCAGAGGCCATAGTACCGGTAAAAAAAAGCCGGGAAGGGCTGAACAATCGTAAGTCCCAAGTAAGCGAAAGAAGGAGGTCAACATGAAGAAAGCAGAATATCAGGGAAACCTGGGCTACCCGCAAAGGGATAGTGCGGAACACGAAGAGTATGTGGGAGCGCAGAGTGTTGACGGTCGGGAAATCGGAGAAAAGGACGGTGCACACCTGCTGGAGAGGATATTGAGCAGGGGCAACCTGAACAATGCCTATAAGCGGGTGAAAGCGAACAAGGGAGCGCCCGGAATCGACGGGATGACCGTGGAAGACGCACTGCCTTGGTTGCGAGAACATCGGGAAGAACTTCTGGAAAGTATCCGGCAGGGGAAATACAACCCCCAACCGGTTCGCCGGAAGGAGATACCCAAACCGGATGGAGGGGTCAGGAAGTTGGGAATCCCAACGGTAGTAGACCGCATCATCCAACAGGCAATTGCACAGCAACTGGTTCCAATCTACGAGCCGCTATTCTCGGAAGATAGCTACGGCTACCGACCGAACAGGAGCGCACAACAGGCGATTCAGAAGGTGAAATGGTATGCAGAACAGGGATACACCAGCGCAGTACTGGTAGACCTATCCAAATATTTTGACACCCTGAACCATGAACTGCTGATGAACCTGCTGCGAAAGAACATCCGAGACAAACGAGTGACAGAACTCATAAAGAGATACTTGAAGGCGGGAGTCATGGAAAATGGGCTTTTGGTTAAGACCACAGAGGGAAGTCCGCAAGGAGGACCTCTGTCCCCATTGCTGGCGAACATCTACCTGAACGAGTATGACCAGGAGATGGCGGGCAGGGGCGTGCCGGTTATCCGGTACGCAGATGATATTGTGGTATTGGCCAAGAGCAGCAGGGCAGCACAGCGGCTGCTGGAAACAACACGGCGGTATCTTGAGGGGAAGCTGAAACTCAAGATGAACGTGGAAAAGAGCAAGATTGTCAGCGTGTACAGCAAAGGAAATTTTAAATTTCTGGGCTTTGCGTTAGGGAAGGGCAAGAATGGGGTCTTCATTCGAGCACACGCAAAGTCCCTGAAGAAAGCCAAAGCAAAGTTAAAAGAACTGACTTCCCGCAGTCAGGGCAGGAAGATACAGACCGTTATGGGAAGGGTCAAAGTCTATATGCGCGGCTGGCTTGGTTACTTCGGAATTGCAAGCATAAAGACGATACTGCAGAACTGGGACGGATGGCTACGACGCCGATATCGGTGCTACATCTGGAAGCAATGGAAGAAACCCAGGAAGCGGGCTAAAAGCCTAATGCAACTTGGAATACCAGAATGGCAGGCATGGGCGGTAAGCAACTGCCGAAAAGCCTACTGGCATATCGCCAACAACGGTCATGTCAAACGGGCAATCTCGGAAGAAAAGCTCGCACAGCGAGGATACAAGAGTATCCTCGAACTGTACGAGTGTGCACTTATGCGATTGAACCGCCGTATACCGAACGGTACGTACGGTGGTGTGAGAGGTCGGGGCTAGCCGCCCCTCCTACTCGATTTCCTTTTCACGTCCCGCAAGGGGCGTTTTTTGTTGTCTGTCGTGAATTATTCAAAGATGTCCATCAGGTATCCATAGCCCTCGGCTTCCATCTCGTCATAGGGAATGAACCGCAGAGATGCACTGTTAATGCAATAACGGATACCATTGGGGGATTCCGGGTCATTCTCAAAGACATGGCCCAGATGAGAATTGCCTGCCCGGCTTCGCACCTCAACGCGCTGCATCCCGTGGCTGTTGTCCTCGATCTCCACGATAGAAGGTTCCTCGATGGGTTTCGTGAAGGCAGGCCAGCCGCAACAGATCTCGTACTTATCAGTGGAGGAGAACAGTGGCTCTCCGGTGACAATATCCACGTAGATGCCCCTGGCGAAATGATCCCAGAATTCATTCTGGTAGGGATATTCCGTCCCGCTTTCCTGGGTGACCGCGTACTGCTCCGTTGTCAGCTTATCCCGGATCACCTCCGCCGCAGGTTTCTGATAGTCGCCGGGATCGATGCGGAGGCCGGAAAACAGTTTCATTTCCTCCCAGGGGATGTGGCAGTAACCATAGGGGTTCTTTTCCAGATAATTCTGGTGGTATTCCTCCGCCGGGTAGTAGTTCATCAGGGGTCCGATCTCCACATAGAATTTCGCATTGCGGCTGCGTTCCAGTTCTGCGATCCGCTCCACGGTTTCTTTTGCCGCATCATTGGTGTAGTAAACG
>SVLX01000030.1 GCA_015067725.1 Oscillospiraceae bacterium
CCCCCCGGCGAATCCGCACCCCCCAAGCGCGTCAGGGATGCCGCGCGCTACAGGGTTGCGGTGTGCGATTATTGGCAGTCCCCGGTTGCTCAATACAGAACGGTCAAGGCAGTTCCCTGCGAATTACAGGGCAGGTTGTGCGTTTTGACTGGCACCCCCTTGCGGAAGTACCGAGGCAGTCATGACCTCTCTGCACGAAGCGAAGCCTTTCCGCAACCGCCACTTCCCGCCGATTTTGGCAAAAAAATTGCCACGTCTCCAACTTAGACGTGGCAAAATCGGCTTTTACAGGCAGTCTTCCCGTTTGTTCCGCCGAAGCGTATCCTTCAGGCTGACCACCATATCCGCAATAATCTTCATTTCTGTCCGGTCACAATCGGACACCAGTTCCGTCAGCCAGTTCATCATCGCCGGACGGCCGGATTCCACATCTCTGCACAGCAAGTCGTCCGCAGAGCAGCCCAGATGATTGACGATTGCAATAAATACCTCCATACTGGGAACGCTTCTTCCCGATTCCAAATGGCTCATATGTGCGTTTCCAATACCTACCAGCTCTGCCAATTTCTCCTGAGTAATCCCCTTTTCCATACGAGCCTTTTTGATGCATGCTCCCATCGCAGGATAATCAACCATACCGTTTCCCCACCCACATTTGTATTTCTAATATGTATTGTAAATACAAATGTGCCGTGATATAATCACCCCAAAACACACCTGTGTTTTGGAAACACTTTTTAAGGAGTATTATGCGATGAAAACCTGTTTCTTATTCGGCCACCGCAATGCGCCCCTGGATTTAACCCCGAAAATCGAGCAGGCCATGGAAGACCAGATTCTTCAGCATGGCATAACGCAGTTTATCGTCGGGCAGTACGGCAATTTTGACCGCATGGCCATTGCCGCCGGACGAAACATCAAGTCCCGCTACCCGGAAATCGTCCTGCTCCTGCTGATTCCCTATCACCCCGCCGAAAGGCCGCCGGAGCTGCCCCGGGGATTTGATGCGGTCTTCTACCCGCCAGATATGGAGTTCGTCCCCAAGCGGCTGGCAATTGTCAAGGCGAATCAATACATGGTCGCCACAGCCGAGTCCATAATCTGTTACGTCAATCACCCCGGCAACACCAGAAACCTGCTGACTCTGGCGCAACGCCGGGTCAGGAAAAGCGGGATGCCCCTGCAAAATCTCGCCCCTCCAATGCCATAGGTTGCTCCAGTCTCTCCACATAAGTCAACGCCCGCTGAAGAACTGACTTCAGCGGGCGTTTTGCGCTTTTTTATCTATCCGGATTCAGGGCGATTCCACAGCTTCCCACCCGGCATAGAGGGTCACAGACTCCTGAACCGTGTCCACCTCCACGACCCACGGCAGGTCACAGGCGGGGTCACGATACCAGCCGGTGAAGGTATATCCCTCTCTGGTGGGCGGTTCGGGCAATTCCAGCTTCTCGCCGTACATCTGATTCTGCGCCGGGACATCGGTGCCACCCCGGGAGTCAAAGGTGATGGTGAAGCCGGGATTCCGCAATTCCAAAGCCAGAATCACAAGGATGACCACCAAACAGGCGATAATAATCCGGTCCAGGGTTTTGACGGAAATCTTGACGTGCTTGTACAGTCCACGGAATTCTCTCTGTTTGGGCTGTTCTGTCTCCGGGGTCTGTTGCTCCATTCTGGGCTCGTCCATTACTTCTTCACCAGATACTTCCGCATATCCAGAGCGCAGGCGCAGAGAATGATTGCACCCTTGATGATGTACATGGAGGAAGACTCCACACCCAGCATGGTCAGGGCAACGAAGATGATTCTCAGCACGAAGACACCCAAAATAATGCCGCTGATTTTACCTGTACCACCGACGAAGGAGACGCCACCGATAACGCAGGCGGCGATGGCATCACATTCGGCATTCAGTCCGGTATTGGCCGCCACAGAACCACTGCGGACACCCTCAATAAAGCCGGAGTAACCATACATGGCACCGGCCAGCGTGTGAACCAGAACCGTGGTCCAGAATACGTTGACACCGGAGACCTTGGCCGCCTCCGCATTGGAACCCACGGCGAACATATTCTTGCCGAAAGTGGTCTTGTTCCAGACGAACCAGATGATGGCGGTCAGAATCACCGCATAGAGCACATACCAGGGAATGGCCACACCGCCCAGACGGAACATGGTGCCACCGACAAAATTCTTATACTGCTCGCTGAGGCCGGAGATGGGCTGACCGTTGTTGCCATTGAGGGCAAAGAACCAGAGGATAATGCCATAAGTAATGAGCTGCGTGGACAGGGTGACGATGAATGGATGCAGGCTGAATTTGGCCACGAAGAAACCATTGACCAGACCAATGATTGCGCCAATGGCAATGACGATCAGCATGGTCACCAGAATCCAGCCGACACTCACTTTGGGCAGGAAGGTCAGCATCTTGTTGGCAAAGTCGGCTTTCTGCAGGAAGACACCGGCCACTGCCGCTGTCAGACCGGCAATACGTCCGGCAGACAGGTCCGTACCGGTCAGGACGATACAGCCGGCAATACCCAAAGCCATGGGCAGGTATGCCGCCACCTGGGTCAAAAGATTACCCAGAGAACCCAGAGTCAGGAAGGTCTCCTTCTGGGTGGCGGTGTAAATCACAAAGATTGCCATAAGGATATACAGGGCGTTGTTCAGAATGCCGTCCACCCAGAATCGTCTTTTGTCCTTCTTGTCCTTCAGACGGTATTCCTCAGCAGTGCGGCGGATTGTGGTTACGGGATTAGCCATTGCAGTGTACCTCCTTAAACATATTTTGCGGCCAGGGTCATAATGGCCTCCTGAGTGGTGTTTCGGGCATCGACCTCACCGGCAACCCGACCGCCGGACATGACCACAATCCGGTCACACACACCCAAAAGCTCCGGCATTTCCGAGGAAACCATCAGAACGGTCTTCCCCTTGTTGGCCAGATTCAAAATGAGCTGGTAAATCTCGTATTTTGCGCCCACGTCAATACCACGGGTGGGCTCGTCCAGAAGCATGACCTCCGGGTCAGTCAGAAGCCAGCGGCCAATGATCACCTTCTGCTGGTTGCCGCCGGACAGGGCGCGGATTTTCGTCTCCTGGGTAGGGGTTTTGGTGCGCATGGCATCGATATAATGCTGGGTATCTGCCTTCTGGGACTTCTTGCTCAGGTAAATGCCCAGTCGCTTATGCCGCTTCAAACTGGAGATCACCGTATTCTCCCGGATGTTCAGCACCCCGAAGATGCCCGTTGCCCGCCGCTCCTCCGTCAGGAGGGCGAAGCCATTTTTGATGGATTCCCGGGCATTGCGGTTCAGGCAGGGTTTGCCCGCCAGCATAATTTTGCCCGATTTCCGGGTGCGAATGCCGAAGATACTCTCCAGTGTCTCGGTTCTGCCGCTGCTGTCAAGTCCGGCCAGTCCCACGATTTCACCCCGTCTTGCCTCAAAACCCACATCCCGGAGCTGGTTATAAGTTCCGGTGATGCCCTCAACCTTCAGGAAAACCTCGCCGGGGATATTGGTCTTGGGCGGGAACTGGTTGGTCAGCTCACGACCCACCATGAGCCGGATAATGTCATTCATCTCCAGATTTCCGGTGGGCTCTGTCGCCACCCACTGACCGTCACGCATAATGGTGATGTAGTCGGAGATGCGCTTGATTTCTGCCATTTTGTGGGAGATATAGATGATACCCACGCCCCTGCCGCGGAGCATATTGATGATTCTGAACAGGTGTTCCACTTCTTCCTCAGTCAGAGAAGATGTGGGCTCATCGAAGACAATCACCTTGGAATGGTACGAAACCGCCTTGGCAATCTCCACCATCTGCCGCTGAGAGACGGACATGGTGCTCATGATCCGGTGGGGGTCCACCTTAATGCCCAGTTCCTCAAAAATGGCCATGGTGTCTTTGACCATTTTCCGCTCGTTGACGGCAATACCGGCAATGGTAGGATAGCGCCCCAGCCAAATATTGTCCATGACGCTCCGTTTCAGCGCCTGATTCAGCTCCTGATGCACCATGGCCACGCCGCAATCCAGTGCCTCCCGGCTGTTTTTGAAGCTGACCTCCCGGCCGTCGAGAATAATCCTGCCGCTGTCCTTGGTGTAAATGCCGAACAGGCACTTCATCAGTGTGGATTTACCGGCACCATTTTCTCCCATGAGGGCATGAACTGTGCCACGTCTCAACTCCAGAGAGACTTTGTCCAGTGCCTTGACCCCGGGGAAGGTCTTGGTAATTTCCTGCATTTGCAGAAGAATATCCTGCTCCATTTTCCATTCCTCCCTTACTTGATTATTTGTTGTCATACCTGACACCGTGAGGTGGGTAACGTTTCCAAAACGGCATCCACCTCACCCTGTCAGGAAAAAGAACACAGGGGCAGCTGCCGCCGGAACGACAGCTGCCCGGAAATGATGAAACTTATTGCTTATTCGCCGGTATAGGGGGCGTAAGCAACGAACAGCTTGCTCTCGCTGTCGGCGGCGATGGAGAAGCGCTCATCAGACAGACCGGCCAGAGCGGCCACGGGGGTAGCACCCTCCAGAATGGCCTTGGCGGTCAGAGAGATGGCAACAGCCATGCCCTGAGCATCCTGCTTGACGGTACCGGTCATGGCACCCTCTGCAATCAGGCTCTTGGCATTGTCGGTAGCATCAACACCGAAGACGGGGACAACGTGAGCACCGGGGACATTGTAGCCCTTCTCCTGCAGAGAAGCCACAACACCTTCGGCCATGCCGTCATTGTTGCAGATGACCAGCTCGATCAGGTTGCCATTGGTCTCGTTGTAGGAGACGAAGTTGGTGTCCATGTACTCCTTGGCGGCAGCAGCGGACCAGTTACCGGCCTGGTCGACCTGATACTTGTCGGCGTTGCTGGGGTCGAAGTAGACCAGAGCGGGCTTGCCGGCGGCGGTCAGAACGGCATTGGCATCCTCAACACCATACTGGGTGCGGTAGATGGCCTCAACATTGGCCTCGTCGCCCTTCATCATGGCATAGGTAATCAGACCATCGCCGTTGAAGTCGATGGCATCGTAGTTGGCCAGAACGTACTCGCCGATCATGTTGCCCTGCATATGGCCGGCTTCGGGGGCATCGGTGCCGATGAAGCAAGCGGTGGGATGGTTCTGCAGGACGGGCAGGTCGGAGCCGTCAGTGCCGATGGCACGGTTAAAGAACAGGACGGGGGTGTCACCGGCGGCCTCCAGAATGTCCTCAGCGGTGTCAGCGGCACCGGAGGTCACCTGATTGACGACCAGCAGATCGGTACCACCGGCGATGGCGGTCTTGATCTGGTCCAGCTGAGTGGACTGGTTGTTGGTGGCGTACAGGTTGTCATAGGCGATACCCAGGTTTTCCAGCTCGGTGTTCAGGGCGTCACGGACGGAGCCAAGGAACACGTCACTCTCATCATACCAGAAGACGGAGATCTTGGTATCGGATTCGCCGGAGCCGCCATTGCCTTCGGTGCAGGCGACCATGCCCAGGAGCATCAGCACAGCCAGGGCGATTGCAAGGATCTTTTTCATTTTGAGTTTCCTCCTAAAAAATAATATGCTCAAACGGCCGGGTAGCCGCAAAAGCCATAGTACGCGCCTGAGCAGGGTGCAGAATCACCCATACCCATTGCATCATCAAGATTATACCTCTTTTTCCTGTAATTGTAAATAGGATTTCCGTTGTACCGGGGGACAGACTTAAATTTTTAGCGTTTTATACAATTGTTATCGTTTCCAATTGGGCAGGTTGACCAAGGCAATTCCCGTTTCGCCGCACCCCCGCAAACAAGTGGCCTCCGGTTTCCCGGAAGCCACTTGAGGGATAATCTTATTCCACAGTCTTTGCCTTGGTGGCAATCTCCATCAGGCAACGGGCGAGGAACTGATCGGGCGTCATGGCACCTAAATCAGAGCCGGTACGGGTGCGGACAGAGACCGTACCATTCTCCATATCCCGGTCGCCAACAACCAGCATATAGGGAATCTTCTGCATCTGCGCCTCGCGGATCTTGTAGCCCAGCTTCTCGCTTCTCATGTCGCCCTCGGCACGGATACCGGCGGCCTTGAGCTGCTCCACCAGATTCTTGGCATACTCATGGGCCCGGTCGGTGATGGGCATGACCTTCACCTGCGTGGGCATCATCCACAAGGGCAGAGCACCGGCATAGCGCTCAATCAGATAAGCCAGCGTACGCTCATAGCAACCCAGAGAAGTGCGGTGCAGGATATAGGGTCTTCTCTTCTGACCGTCGGTGTCGGTAAACTCCATACCAAACTGCTCTGCCAGAAGCTGATCCACCTGGATGGTGACAATGGTGTCTTCCTTGCCGAAGACATTCTTGTACTGGATGTCCAGCTTGGGGCCATAGAAAGCGGCCTCGTCAATGGCAACCTTATACTCCACGCCCAGATCGTCGAGAATCTTGCCCATGATGGTCTGGGCTTCATCCCACTGCTCGGGGGTGCCGATATACTTCTCGGTGTTGTTGGGGTCCCACTGAGAGAACTGGAAGGTGCAGTTTTCCAGCATACCCACCGTCTCCAACAGGTACTTGGCCAGCTCCAGACAGCCCTTGAATTCTTCCTCCAACTGCTCAGGACGGAGAATGATGTGGCCTTCGGAAATGGTGAACTGGCGGACACGAATCAGGCCGTGCATCTCGCCGGAGTCCTCATTGCGGAACAAGGTGGAAGTCTCACCCAGACGCATGGGCAGGTCGCGGTAAGAGCGGGCACGATTCAGGAAGACCTGATACTGGAAGGGGCAGGTCATGGGACGCAGGGCGAAGCATTCCTTACCGTCGTCCTCCGGGTCACCCATGACGAACATACCATCACGGTAGTGATCCCAGTGGCCGGAAATCTTATACAGGTCGCTCTTGGCCATAAGGGGAGTCTTGGTCAGCACATAGCCCCGCTTCTGCTCCTCATCTTCGACCCAGCGCTGCAGGAGCTGAATGACTCTTGCGCCCTTGGGCAGCAGTACCGGCAGGCCCTGACCGATAACGTCAACGGTGGTGAAGAATTCCAGCTCACGGCCCAGCTTGTTGTGGTCCCGCTTCAATGCCTCAGCCTGACGGGTCAGGTATTCATCCAGTTCTTCCTTGCTGGGGAAGCCGATGCCATAGATTCTCTGGAGCATCTTCCGCTTGGAGTCGCCACGCCAGTAAGCGCCGCAGGACTTGGTCAGCTTGAAGCCATTGTGCTTGACTCTGCCGGTGTGGTCCAGATGAGGACCGGCGCACAGGTCGGTGAAGTCGCCCTGGGTATAGAAGGAGATGACCGCATCTTCGGGCAGGTCGGTGATCAGCTCCACCTTATAGGGCTCATTCTTCTCCTCGCAGTAGCGGAGGGCTTCTTCTCTGGGCTTCTCACTGCGCTCCAGACGAATCCGCTCCTTGCAGATTTTCTTCATTTCCCCTTCAATCTGGGTCAGATGCTCCGGGGTGAAGGCAAAGGGTGCGTCAAAGTCATAGTACCAGCCCTCGTCAATGGCGGGGCCAATGGCGAGCTGTACCTCGGGCCACAGACGCTTAACCGCCTGCGCCATAATGTGGGCGCTGGTGTGCCAGTAGGTTTTCCGGTATTCCGGATTTTCAAAGGTATACAGATTTTCTTCAGACATTGCAGTCTCCTCCTTTTTCCGCAGGTTTTTCCTCCGGTATTGGGGCAGGTATAAAAAAGACCCACCCCCTGAATGAACTCAGGGGTGGGATACAGATTCGTATTCCACGGTTCCACCCTGGTTGCGGCAGAATCTGCCGCCACTCATTGCCGCTGTAACGGGCGGACCCGACCCCGCATTTCCGCAGGGCGGCTCAGAAGTGGTAACACCTGGGCAGGGGCACGGAATCCTTCCACCAAATGGATTCCTCTCTGGTTGTCTTACTCAGGGGTATTGTCTTCCTCACAGCCGATTTATGTCTAGGATGATACCACAAAACGGCGCTCCTGTCAACGAATTTCTTTCCCGCCGACCCATTTCCCAAAAAAATTTCAAAATTTCCATTATGTCAACCATTTTGTAACTTTTTCACCAGATATGGTGTTTTTTCTCGGGCGCATCCCACAAATTGTCCCATCCGGTTTCCGGTAAAATTGGTTCAAAAAATTGTCGTTTTGTGGTTTTTGAAAGAAAATGCTTGACTTTTTCCCGAAAATAGTTATAATGATAGAATAGTTTCAATATGGTTACAAAAGTAACAGTTTTGAAACCTTTAGGGGCACTCTGCGTGTTCGCCCCCCATCTGTTGTAAAGGAGGACCTCCGATGCAAAAAATCAAGCGCACGCTCTACGACCGAAAGATACTGCTTCTGCGGCTGGCTGTGGTGATTCTGACCATGATTTTCACCGTCGGTCTGCTCTCTCAGGCGGCATTCGCCCGCACCACCTACGTCATTACCGACGGGGACAGGGTGGTCATTCACACCACCTATGCCACCGACCCGGCGGCAGTCCTGACCGAAGTCGGACTTACTCTGGGTGACGAAGACACCTTCACCGCCCAGTCGGGTCAGGATGTATCCGAAATCACCGTCAACCGGCTTCAGCTTGTCCATGTCTATCATGGCGATCAGGTGTTGGAAGTCGCCACCTATGGCGCAACCGTCCGTGAGATTCTGGCTCAGCTCCGCATTACCGTCACCGCAGATATGCGCGTCTCCCAGCCTATGGACAAAAAAACCACCAACGGCATGGTCATCCGGGTGACCTGCCTCCAGTACGAAACCGAAGAATACACCATCCCCGCACCCTTTGAAACCCGCTACTGCATTGATGAAACTCTCGCCCCGGACGAGGAGGTCATCCTGATTGAAGGAAAAGACGGCGAAATCCTCTGCACCGACTCCGTGGGCTATCTGGACGGCGCGGAAGTCAGCAGAACCCGCATTGAAGAGCAGGTTTTGATACAGCCCGTCAACCGGGTGGTGGTCACCGGCATCGACCGCTCCACCAAGACTCAGGAGGGCGCAGACAGGGTCTATGTCCCCATTCTGAACTCCATGGGCTTCAACAGTACCGAGAGTCCAGGCTCCGGCGGCGCCATCGTCTCCGACAACGGCTCTGCAATCACCACCGCCTCCGGTCAGGTCATTCCCTATACCCGCCGTCTGGCTGTGGAAGCCACCGCCTACTGCAAGCAGGGCGCAACCGCAGTGGGCACACCTGCCCGCTATGGGGCCATCGCCGTTGACCCCTCGGTCATCCCCTACGGGACGGAGATGTATATCGTCTCGTCCGATGGTCAGTACATCTATGGCTTCGCCACCGCGGAAGACTGCGGCAATTTCCGGGGCTACTCCATTGACCTGTTCTTCGACGAAGAAGATGCCTGCTGGGAGTTTGGTCGCCGGCGTTGCATCGTTTACATTCTGGGATAAGAGAAAAAACGCCTCTTTTCGGTAGTGGGCACAATTTCACATTGCAAAACCGCCGCTTCTCTGGTATGATTACAGAAAAGGGGCGGTTTTCCCTTTACCGCCAATCCATCAGGAGGACAATCCGTATGCTGGACCTATGTAATGTCAATGAAGTCAAGGCTCTGCTTGGCCGTCATGGTTTCCACTTTTCCAAAGCCAAGGGGCAGAATTTCCTCATCGCTCCCTGGGTCCCCAGGAGCATCGCCGAAGAAGCCGGAGTAGATTCGGACTGTGGCGTGTTGGAGGTCGGCCCCGGGATCGGTCCTCTGACCCAGCAGCTCTGCCTCCGGGCGGGGAAGGTCACGGCGGTGGAGGTGGATTTGACCCTGAAACCCATACTGGCAGAAACTTTGGGCGAATTCAGGAATCTGGAGATTCTTTGGCAGGACATTCTGAAGGTGGATATTGCCGAACTGGTTGCCCGGCAATTTCCCGGTCTGAAGCCCATGGCCTGTGCCAATCTACCCTATTACATCACCTCCCCGGTACTGACCGCCCTGCTGGAAGCCAAGTGCTTCTCCTCGGTGACGGTCATGGTACAAAAAGAGGTCGCCCAGCGGATGGCCGCCAAGCCGGGCACAGGGGAATATGGCGCATTTACCGTCTTCTGCAACTATTATGCCCAGCCGGAGCTGCTGTTTGATGTGCCGCCCTCCTGCTTCATCCCCCAGCCCAAGGTGACCTCAGCCGTGATTCAGCTTAAGACCCGCACCGCGCCTGCCTGCCCGGTTGACGATGAAGCCACCTTCTTCCGGGTGGTCCGCGCCAGCTTCGCCCAGAGAAGAAAGCAACTGCAAAATGGTCTGGCCACCGGTTTCCCGGAGTTGGGCAAAACCGGCGTGGCACAGATTCTGACTGACTGTGGCTTAAGCCCCACCGTAAGGGGCGAGACACTGGATATCCCCGCCTTCGCCGCCATTGCCAACCGGATTTATGCCCTGAAAAATCAGGAATAATCCGTTTTTCCGGGTAAATCCCTGGTTTTATTCCTTCTATTTGGAGGTTTTTATGTACAAATTCATTTTTCTCGACCTGGATGATACCCTGCTGGACTTCCACAAGGCTGAGTCCATTGCCGTCTCCCGGGCTTTGCGGGAGTCCGGTGTAGAGCCCACCGCCGCCGTCGTCCAGCGCTACAGTCAGGTCAATAAGCTCCACTGGCAAATGCTGGAGCGAGGTGAGCTGACCCGGCAGGAGGTGCTGGTTCAGCGCTTCTCCTATTTGTTCCGGGAGCTGGGGCTGGAGGCCAATGCGGAGAGCTGTCAGGAATTGTATGAGGACTATTTGTGTATCGGTCACTACTTCCTCGATGGCGCGCAGGAGCTGCTGGAGTATCTGCATCCCAAATATCGGCTTTATCTGGCCAGCAACGGCACAGCCAAGGTGCAGGATGCCCGGCTGGAGAGTTCCGGCATTGCCCACTACTTCTCTGATATCTTCATCTCCCAGCGGATGGGCGCGGACAAGCCCAGTCCGGAATTCTTCCGCCGTGCCTTTGCCCGGATTCCCGATTTTGACCCGGAGAAAGCCATGATTGTGGGAGACAGCCTGACTTCTGACATCCGGGGCGGCAATAACGCCGGAATTGCCACCTGCTGGTACAATCCCGGTGGCATGATTCCCAATGTTCCCGTCCGCATTGACCATGAAATCCGCAGTCTCAGCCAACTTCGGCAGATTCTGTAA
This sequence comes from Oscillospiraceae bacterium, assembly GCA_015067725.1. Lineage (GTDB taxonomy): Bacteria > Bacillota > Clostridia > Oscillospirales > Oscillospiraceae > Faecousia. The sequence goes on from SVLX01000030.1 coordinate 11,126, forward strand.
GACCGGAAAGAGAGGATAACAAACCATGCTGCCTGAGAGTATTATTTTCGATATTGACGGAACGCTCTGGGATTCCGTGGCGCTGGTGGCAGAGAGCTGGAATCTGGCCCTGGAGAGTATGGGGTTGCCGGGAAGTTGCAGTGAGCAAAGCATCCGCCCCCTGTTTGGCAAGACCATGGAGCAGATTGCCCAGGCCCTGATGCCGGAACTGCCCAAAGAGGAGCGGGAAACAAAAATGGAGCGGTTCATGGAATATGAGAATGTCTATCTCGCCGCCAATCCCTGCCGGGTCTTCTATCCCGGAATTGCCGAAACCATGGAAGTTCTGGCAAAACATCACCGGCTGTTCATCGTCAGCAACTGTCAGCAGGGTTATATTGAAATCTGCATGGACAAAGGCGGCTTCCGACACTGCATCCGGGACCACGCCTGCTTCGGGGACACCAAAACCTGCAAAGGAGAGACAATCCGCACCATCATGACCAGAAACGCCGTCACGGAGGCGGTCTATGTGGGCGATACACAGGGGGATTTGGAGGCGGCGCAGGTTGCCGGTATCCCCTTCATCTGGGCGTCTTACGGCTTTGGTCAGCCGGAAACCTGGGATGACCGGATTGATACCTTCTCCGACCTGCTCAGCCGCTGAGCAGCCATCCCCCAACCAAAACGAGAGAGGGAATCGCAATGAAATGGATTTACAGTCTGCTGCTGGGCTATCTTCTGGGGTCGCTGAGTCCCTCTGCCCTGCTGGCAAAAGTGAAGAAGGTAAACCTGAAAGCGGAAGGCACCAAAAATCTTGGCGCCTCCAACACCATGCTGGTCCTGGGCAAGGTCTATGGGGCTCTGGTCATGGTGTTTGACATTGCCAAGGGCTACGCCGCCTCAAAGATTGCCAAGGTCTTGTTCCCCGGTCTGGCGGTGGCTTCCCTGCTGGCCGGTCTGGGGGCGGTAATCGGTCATGTGTTCCCCTTCTACCTGAAATTTAAGGGTGGCAAGGGGCTGGCGGCTTTTGGGGGTATGGTCATGGCATATAACCCCTGGTACTTTGTGGCGCTTCTGTGCTTCGGGCTGATTCTGATGGTCATTGCCAACTGCAGTTATGTGATGCCCATGTCTGCCGCCGCCTTGTTCCCCATATTGGTGTTGCTTCAGTCCGGGAATATTTTGTTCACCCTGCTGGCACTGGCGGCTTCGGTGCTGATCGTCATCAAGCATTGGAGCAACATCGAGAAAGGCAGAAGCGGCAAGGATTTGCACATCCGCAACTTCATTAAGGGGCTGTTTACCCGCAAAAGCAAATAGCAAGCCAAGGCCGCCGGACTCCCCGGTGGCCTTTTTCTGTCCCTGTTGGTTATTCCGGTGGTTCTATTTTCTGCCACCGGACATACCCTTTAGTAATCCATGGCAGGAGCGTCCTCCTGCCGAGTAATCAAAGGAGGCAGGAAAGCTATGGAAAAGAGCATATACGCCCAAATCATGGAGCGAACCGGCGGCGACATCTATGTGGGTGTGGTCGGCCCGGTGCGCACCGGCAAATCCACCCTCATCAAGCGCATGATGGAGACGCTGGTGATTCCCAATATTGAGGACAATTTCCGCCGGGAGCGAGCCCGGGATGAACTGCCCCAAAGCGGCTCCGGGAAAACCATTATGACCGCCGAACCCAAATTCGTCCCGGAGGAGGCAGTGGAAATCTCCCCCGACGGCACAGCCCGGCTCCGGGTACGGATGATCGACTCCGTAGGCTACATGGTGGATGGAGCTGCGGGTGCAACGGAAGACGGCAGAGAGCGGATGGTCACCACCCCTTGGTTTGACCACGAGATTCCCATGAGTCAGGCGGCGGAGCTGGGCACGCGGAAGGTGATGGAGGAACACTGCTCCATCGGCCTGGTGGTCACTACAGACGGCACAGTGACCGACATCCCCCGGCAGGACTATATCCCGGCAGAACGGCGGGCCATTGCGGACATGAAAGCCACCGGCAAGCCCTTTTTGGTCATCGTCAACAGCCGGGAACCCCAGAGCGCAGCCACCACCGCCCTGTGTCGGCAGTTGGCGGAAACCTATGACGCAGAGGTTACGGCACTGGACTGCCAGGCCATGGACACCCATGACATTGGTCTGCTTCTCCGGGATTTGCTCTGTGCCTTCCCTCTGGGGCAGTTGGAGGTTTGGTTGCCCCGTTGGCTGGATGCGCTGGAATGGGAGCATCCCATTAAGCGGGCAGTTTATGATGCCATTTTGGACCGGGCAGAACAAATCGGTCAGCTGTCTCAGGCAGAATCGATACTGCAAACACTGGGAGAAGTTGAGCCGGTGTCCGGGGTGCTGGTCTCCCAATTGGATTTGGGTTCGGGTGCGGTCCGGTGTCACATCAGTTTCCCGGAGGAACTGTATTACCGGATCCTCAGCCAGCGCACCGGTTTCCCCATTCAGGGTGAGGGTGAGCTGATGGCTCTGCTGATTCATCTGGCGCAGATCAAGGAGGACTATGACAAAATTGCCTCCGCGCTGGCCGAGACCCGCTCTACCGGCTATGGTATCGTCATGCCCACCCGGGCAGAGATGAAGCTGGAGGCTCCGGAGCTGGTGAAGAAAGGCGGGGTACATGGTGTCCGCCTCCGGGCAACCGCCCCCTCCATCCATATGATGCGGGTGGATTTGGAGACGGAAATCAGCCCCATGGTGGGCAGTGAGCAGCAAGCCCGGGAACTGGTGGACGGTCTTGCCGGGGAATTCCGGGAGGACGAGGAAAAGCTCTGGGAGAGCAACCTCTTTGGTCGCTCGGTCTTCGAGATGGTGGACAGCAGTATGGAAAACCGCCTGCGGAGAATACCGGAGGATGTGCGGCTGAAGTTCCGCTCCTCCCTGACCCGGACGGTCAACGAAGACGTCAAGGGGCTGATTTGTATCCTCTTTTAAGCAAAAAACCGGGAGTCGGTTACATCCGGCTCCCGGTCATCTTTATGCTTTTGGGGAGAATCAATATCTGCCCATATCCCCGGAGCGGCCCTCGGTCACGTCCGCGCCAAAGACATAGTCCTTACCGGGCAGGATGGCATTGAGGACAATGCCTGCCATGGCGGCAATGGCCAGAGAGGTCAGGGTAACCGACGCGCCAAAGACATTGAAGGTCACACCACCGGAGAAGCCCAGACCGCAGACCAGAATCACAGCGGCAATGATCAGATTCCGGGAATTGGCAAAGTCTACCCGGTTTTCCACCACATTGCGCACACCGATGGCGGAAATCATACCATAGAGGATAAAGGACACGCCGCCGATGATGGCAGAGGGAATGGAGTTGACCACTGCGGCGAAGGCAGGGCTGAAGGACAGGACGATGGCGTAAATGGCGGCCAGACGGATGACCTTGGGGTCATAAACTCTGGACAGCACCAGAACGCCGGTATTCTCGCCATAGGTGGTGTTGGCAGGGCCGCCGAACATACCCGCCATGGCGGTGGCGATGCCGTCACCAATGAGGGTGCGGTGCAGGCCGGGATTCTCGATGTAGTTTTCCCCGACGGTGGCAGAGATGGCGGACATATCGCCAATGTGCTCCATCATGGTGGCGATGGCAATGGGGGCCATAATCAGAATGGCCGACAAATCAAACTTCGCCAGAGTAAAGGGCTGGAAACCGACGATTTTAGAGGAGGCAACCTGGGTAAAGTCCAGCAGGGGCACAATCTCACCGGCGGAGTTGACCGCAGTCGCTCCGCAGAGGTTGGCTATGACCGCCACAAGATAAGAACCCACAACGCCCAGCAGGATGGGGATGATCTTAATCATACCCTTGCCCCAGATGTTGGCGACAATGATGATGGCCATAGCCACCAGCGCCAGCCACCAGCAGGAGGAGGCATTGCTCACCGCAGAGGGTGCGAGGTTCAGTCCGATGAGAATGATGATGGGACCAGTGACCACAGGAGGCAGGAAGCGCATGACCCGCTTCACCCCAACCAGCTTAATGATGCCCGCCAGAATCAGATACATGAGGCCGGCAATAACGACACCACCCAGCGCATAGGGCAGTTTTTCCGCACCGGTCATGGTGGCATACATCCCGGTATCCAGATTGGCAATGGCCTGGAAGCCACCCAGGAAGGTGAAAGAGGAGCCCAGGAATGCCGGGATCTTCATCTTGGTGCAGACGTGGAAGAAAAGGGTGCCCAGACCGGCAAAGAGCAGTGTGGTCTGGATGGACAGGGGCAAACCATATCTCTGCACCAGAATTGGCACCAGCACCGTTGCGCCAAACATGGCAAACAGGTGCTGCAATCCCAGAATCAGCAGCTTGGGTGTACCCAGTTTACGGGCATCGCGGATGGGTTCTTGTTCGTTCATTGTTTGTTCTTCCTTTCTCTCATGTACGAAAAAAAGACGACCACCAAAAGAATTGGTAATCGTCACGGATGGGAACAGAAAGAGAAAGCAAAGTCAAAGCCGTTGGAAATAATAACCCGCCGCGCTGTGAACATTTGGCTCACCCCTTTCTCAGTTCCCCGACAGTATAGCAGATTCCGCCGGAAAATGCAAGCTATTTTTTTGGTTTTTCTCCTAATCTGCTATTGGTCTTCCGCTTTATCCCGGCGTTTAGGTTGAGTTAGACAACCTGTTGTCCGCCGGGATTCGGTTTTGCGGGTCACATCTGATGTTCCTCGGCGCAGTTGTCCACCACCCGCACCCCCATCTCCTCCCGGTCCGCAACACCATGAAGGGCAATGCTGGTTTCGTCAAAGCCGGGGCAAAGCCGCTTCTCCGGGGACAGACGGAAATCGGCGGTCAGTCTGGTTTCGATGGTTTTTGGACTCTCCGGGATGGGTTTTAGCGGAGTTTTTGCCATTTTTCGGATTTTTCTGCTGGTTTTCATGATACATCACCGGGCTTAGTTTGCTTCGGTTTTTCCTCCCCACCCCCGGAAAAACCCGGAAAAACGAGAAAAGCGGCACCCAGCGAGGATGCCGCAAAATCTCGTCATTTTTGGAAAATTACAGGATGTTCAGCGCCAGGGTCAGAACAATGAAAGCCAGAGCCAGCCACTTGGTGCTGCTGGCCAGCTTGCTCTTGCCGCCACCGTTCTTGGACATGTAATTCTCTCTGCTGCCGCCAGCCAGAGCGCTGGACAGGCCATTTTCCTTACCGCTCTGCATAGTGATGACAGCGATGAGGGCAATGCAATCCAGAACCAGGAGCACAGCAAGAATGATTGTTACAACTTCCATAGTTTACCTCCATCCGCCACAAGGCGGCACCGCATTTGGGGCAAGCGGTCAGCCGAGTCTCAAACAATAGCCCGACTATCATATCACAATTCCCGGAAGATAGCAAGCATAATTTTTGTATTTCAGGGAAAATCCTTTATTTTGTGACCCAATTTCCCGTTGCCAGACAGTTGAGGTAGGCATTGATGAAGGGGTCAAGGGCACCATCCATGACTGCGCCCACATTAGAGGTCTCGCAACCGGTACGGGTATCCTTCACCAGAGTATAAGGCATAAAGACATAGTTCCGGATCTGGCTGCCCCATTCAATCTTCTGCTGGATGCCCTTAATGTCGGAAATCTTGTCCAGGTGTTCCCGCTCCTTGATTTCCACCAGCTTGGAACGCAGGATACGCATACAGGTCTCCCGGTTCTGGAACTGGCTGCGCTCTGTCTGGCAGGCCACCACAATACCTGTGGGCTTGTGAATCAGGCGGACGGCAGAGGAGGTCTTGTTGATGTGCTGACCACCTGCGCCGGAGGAACGATAAACCTGCATCTCCACATCCTCAGGGCGGATTTCCACATCATTGGAGTTGTCGGTGATTTCGGGGATAACCTCCACCGCGGCAAAAGAGGTCTGCCGCCGGGCATTGGCATCAAAGGGCGAGACACGCACCAGACGGTGCACACCATTTTCGCCCTTCAGGAAGCCATAGGCATTTGGACCCTCCACCAGAATATCCGCAGACTTAAGGCCGGCTTCTTCACCCTCCTGATAGTCCATAATCTTATAGGTGAAGCCGTGTGCCTCTGCCCAGCGGGTATACATCCGGTAGAGCATCTGGCACCAGTCCTGGGCCTCTGTACCGCCTGCACCGGCATGGAAGGACATGAGGGCATTGTTGCCGTCATATTCTCCGGTCAACAGAGTCTCCAGCCGGGCGGACTCCATGGCCGCCACCAGAGCCTGAAAGCCCTCCTGCAGTTCGTCGAACATGGAGTCATCCTTTTCTTCCAGTGCCATTTCGCACAGGGTGGTCAGGTCTTCCCACTGACCCATCATCCGGTCATACTTCTCCAGCTTACCCTCCACCTGCTTGGCCTGCACCACGATTTTCTGGGACTTCTCCGGGTCATCCCAGAAGCCGGGTGCCTCCTGCATGGCCTGGAATCGCTCCAAGTCGTTCTTGGCCTTCTCCAGATTCAGAGAGACCGCCAGACCCTCCAGCTTGGGGCCCAGCTCAGACAGCTTCAGTTTATATTCTTCAAATTGAATCATAGTTCATCTCATCCATTCTTTGGTCGTCATTGCGTCCCCATTATAACCGGGAAAGTCCATTCTGTAAAGGGGATATTGGGAAAAAACCGGAAATTCAGGGCAGTTCTTCCTCTGCTTCCGTCTCCGGGGTACTTTCTTCCGGCATGGTGGCATTTTCGGTTGCCTCTGGCTGGGTATCTTCCGGCTCAGTCTGCCCCTCGGTGGGGTCAGTGTCCTCAGGTTGGGAAGGCGGCGGAGCAACGGGCTTAGGACAGGCGGGATAGCTTCCCCCATCCCAGGTGTATCGCTCCATTTCTTCGTCATACCGGGGGATCAGGTCATCTTCCAGCCAGGATTCCATCAAATCCACATGGCAATAAACCCCGTCCAGCATCAGGATATTCCAGCAATAGTCCTCCCCGTCCTTTGTCCCGGCAACCACCTGACAGCTCAGCCCATTATCCCGGCAGAGCAGCCGGAAAACATGGGCCAGAGAATTGCTGTCGGCAATACCGTCATGGAACAGGCTGTATACCGGGGTGGTGGTGCTCCCCGACTGGGTCAGCATAGGTCTGAGGAAGGCGCCCAGACGCTCCGCCCGGGCCAATTCCGTCTCCTGCCCCCGGATATAGAGGGCGGCAGAGGTCAGCATGGTCTGCACTTCGTCGGTCATGGTCACCAAGGTCTGCCGGTCATGGGTGTAGGTGAAGTCAATCTGCATAATCCGCTCGTTGCCATTGTTGGGATAGACCGCCACCGTCAACCGGGGCAATTCCATAACCTCATCCATATGCTCCATGTAGTATGCCCGGACAACCTCATCCAGCTCTTGCTCCTGGTAGCCATTGACTTCCAGCAGAATCCGGCTCTCCGCCGTTTTCAGGGCATTCTCCACATGAGAGACGACCCCTGCAGGGCCCCATGCCCGCTTCATCTCCCGGATAATTTCCAGATTCTGGATGTACTGGATTTTCATGGTCACAATATGGCGCACGCCAACTTCAGCGGTTTGGGTGGTAATGCCGGTGACGGTATAAGCCGCCAGCGGGTCATCCCGGCGCACCCGGGTGATGGCGCGCTGCAGTTCCCGCTCCAGAGCGCCGGTATATTCGCTGACATCCACCGTGGCCTGAGTGGTACCGTCTTCGATGAGTCGGAGAATCAGCGCATAAAGTCCGTCATAATCGGTTGCCACCTCGGCTACCGGCTGGTCATGCTGGACATATTCCTCCACATGTGGGGTCACGGAAACAAAGGGCTCATTCATCCAGTCCCGACAGCCGGAAAGCAACACAATCGGTATCAGAAGCAGGATGCACAGCTTCTTTCCCATGGTCTCACCATCCCTTTACAGGTCGTCTTTGGAGTAACGGCGGAAGCCATCGCCCAATACCTGGTGGGCTTCCTGGATAATCACGAAAGCATTGGGGTCGATATTGGACACCAGCTCCTTCAGTTCGGCCATCTGCCGGCGTCTGATGGCCGTCAGAATGACCTTCATGTCTTTCTTGTGGTAGTAGCCCTGACCATTGAGGAAGGTCACACCCCGGTCCAGCTTCAAACAGATGGCATCAGCAATCTCACTGTGCTTTGCGGAGATGATGAGTGCCACCTTGGAGTAGTCAAAGCTATAGAGCACCATGTCGATGACCTTGGAGGTCACCACCAGAACCAGAATACTATACAAGGTCTTGGTGAAGTCCTTAAAGACAATACCGGTCAGAACCGCAATAATCAGGTCCATGGTCAGGGTAATGGTGCCAATGGAGAAATTGGGATAGCTCATCTTCACCAGCCGGACAATAATATCCGAGCCACCGGAAGACACGCCGGACATAAATACCAGACCCATGCCCAGACCAATCATCACGCCGCCATACAGCGAGCACAGAAGCGGCTCAATCTCCGGCAACCGGATGAAGTCAAAAAGGTCAATAAACACAGACATACTGACCATACCAATGAGCGAGCCGAAGAAGAATTTCTTACCAATCTTCTTGCCGCCCAGAATAAACAGAGGGACATTCATCATGATGGAGAGAATACCCACCGTACCCAGACCGGTCCATTCCACCAGCACCATGGCCAGACCGCTGAGTCCACCGCCGTTGATGCCGTTGGGGAGCAGGAACATATCAAAGCCCACCGCCACAATGAGACAGCCCACCAATACCATGGGGAGCCATTTCCAGTCTTTCCAAATTTGCTTCACGGATCCACCCGCCTTTCAAGTGTTGTTCAGACATCCAGAGATATCTGTTTTTCTTCCAAATCCTCCGGCTTCAGGATGTTGCCCGCCGCCGGGATTGCCTTTGCCTTATACCGGCTCTGGTTGACGATAGTGGTCTGACTCAGCAATGTCATTCGCTCCAGTGCCGAATTCTTCCGCAGTGTCAGCACCGACACACCCTGCGTTGACCGGGTGGTCTTGGGGATCAACAGGGCCGAGGAGAAAATCATGGCTCTTCCGTCGGTGGAGTATGCCGCCAGCAGGTCATCTGCCGTCATGGGCAGAATGGTCTTTACCGGGCTCTTGTCGCTGAATGCCCCGGTAAGTTTACGTCGGTTGGACTTGGTATCATAAGCATTCATGGGGACTTTGGCCACCTTGCCATTGTCAAAGGCAAAGAGGATGAAGCCACCATAATCCCCGGGGAATACCACCTGCAGAACATTCTCGCCGGGCTCCATGGCCAGCTTGGTGGGCAGGAATTCGCCCAAAGTGGATGCCTTACAGTCGTCAAACTCCCCAACCTTAGCCTTGTAGCAATGGAAGTGATCTGTAAAGACCAAAATCTCCGCCTGGGTATCGGTCTCCCGGGAGAAGGCCAGACTGTCGCCCTCTTTGAACTTCTGCTCAGCAGAAGCCCGGAGAGATTGGGGGGTAATCTTCTTGAAGTAGCCGCCTTTGGAGACAAAAACCGTCACCGGTGAGGCGGTGGGGGCTTCGTTTTCTTCTTCCTCTGCTGCCGCCTCCCACTGCTCCAGAATTTCGGTCTTCCGGGGCAGAGCGTATTTCTTCACCACCTGCTCCAGCTCAGCAGTGATGATTTTGCCAATGCGTCGGGGGCTTTTCAGAATGTCCTCCAAATCGGCAATTTCCTTTTCCAAATCGTCGGTCTCGGCGATACGCTTCAGGATGTATTCTTTGTTGATGTTCCGCAGTTTGATTTCTGCCACATATTCCGCCTGAATCTGGTCAATACCGAAGCCAATCATCAGATTGGGAATGACCTCCGCTTCCAGTTCCGTCTCCCGGATGATGGCGATGGCCTTGTCAATGTCCAGCAGAATCCGCTCCAGACCCTTGAGCAAATGGAGCTTGTCTTTCTTCTTGCCCAACTGGAAATAGACCCTGCGCCGGATGCACTCTCTGCGCCAGGCAATCCATTCCTGCAAAATCTCCTTAACGCCCATAACCCGGGGCATACCGGCAATGAGGACATTGAAGTTGCAGGGGTAGGAGTCCATGAGGGGGGTCATGCGGAAGAGCTTCGCCATCAGCTTCTCCGGGTCAACGCCCCGCTTGAGGTCGATGGTCAGCTTCAGACCGGACAAATCTGTTTCATCCCGCATATCGGAGATTTCCCGGATTTTGGCGGCTTTAATCAGGTCGGCAACCTTATCCATGATCGCTTCAGTGGTGGTGGTGTAAGGAATCTCATAAACTTCAATCAGATTGTCTTCCTTCACATACCGCCATTTTGCCCGCACCTTAAAGCTGCCCCGCCCGGTTTCATAGATGGCGCGCATCTCCCGGATGTCATACAGGAGCTGTCCACCGGTAGGAAAATCCGGGGCGGGCAGTGTCTCCAGTACATCATGGTCCGGGTTTTTCAGCAGAGCGATGGTGGTCTGGCAGACTTCCCGCAGGTTAAAGCCACAGATATTGCTGGCCATACCGACGGCAATGCCCGTATTGGCCGAGACCAGCACATTGGGGAAGGTGGTGGGCATCAGGGTGGGCTCTTTCATGGTGCCATCATAGTTGTCCACCATGTCCACGGTGTCGGAATCGATGTCCCGGAACAGCTCCGCGCAGATGCCATCGAGTTTGGCTTCGGTGTACCGGGAGGCAGCGTAAGCCATATCCCGGGAATAGACCTTACCAAAGTTACCCTTGGAATCCACAAAGGGATGAAGCAAAGCCCCATGCCCCCGGGACAGCCGCACCATGGTCTCATAAATGGCGGCATCTCCATGGGGGTTTAAGCGCATGGTTTGGCCAACGATATTGGCCGATTTGGTCCGCCCGCCGCCCAGCAGACCCATTTTATACATGGTATAGAGCAGTTTCCGGTGGGAGGGCTTAAACCCGTCAATCTCCGGAATCGCCCGGGAGACGATGACGCTCATGGCGTAGGGCATATAGTTGATTTCCAGCGTATGGGTAATGGGTTGTTCCTCCACAGAACCCCGCAGACCCATGACTCCGGCTACCTCCCGGTTTTTCGGTTGCTGCTCGTCTTTCTTCTTTCTTGCCATATGTTCTCCTTGCAGTGGATGGATGGTTCATGGGATAGAGGCGGGCTATCGGTCAGGAGATGTCCGCCATTTCCAGATATTTGGGGCCGTGCTCCGCGATAAAGTCCTTCCGGGCGCTGAGGTCATTGCCCAGAAGCATATCAAAATACATGGCCGTCCGCTCCGCATCCTCCGGCAGTACCTTAATGAGCCGCCGGGTCTGGGGATTCATGGTGGTCATCCACATCATCTCCGGGTCGTTCTCGCCAAGACCTTTGGAGCGGTTGATGGTGAGTTTCTTTCCCTCCAGTTCCCGGAGAATCTTTACTTTCTCCGGCTCATTGTAAGCAAACCAGGTCTTATCCTTATAAATGATTTCAAAGAGGGGGGATTCTGCGATATACACATAACCCTCCCGAATCAGGGTGGGGGTCAGGCGATAGAGCATGGTGAGAATCAATGTGCGGATCTGGAAGCCGTCTTCGTCGGCATCGGTACAGATGACCACTTTGTTCCACCGGAGGTTGGCCAAATCGAAGGTCGTCAAATCCTTGACCTTCTTACTGCTGACCTCCACACCGCAACCAATGACCTTCAGTAGGTCGGTGATGATTTCGCTTTTGAAGATGCGGTCATAGTCCGCCTTCAGGCAGTTGAGGATTTTACCTCTTACGGGCATAATCCCCTGGAATTCCGCATCCCGGGACAGCTTGACCGAGCCCAGAGCGGAGTCACCCTCCACGATATACAGCTCCCGCCGGCTCACATCCCGACTGCGGCAGTCCACGAATTTCTGCACCCGGTTGCTGATGTCCATAGCGCCGGTTAGCTTCTTCTTGACGGAGATTTTTGCCCGCTCCGCCGTCTCCCGGCTGCGCTTATTCACCAGAATCTGGTCCACCGCCCGGTCAGCCTCCGCCTTGTTTTCCAGGAACCAAATCAGCAGGTTTTCCCGGAAGAAGGCGGTCATCGCCTCCTGAATGAACTTACTGTTGACGGATTTTTTGGTCTGATTCTCAAAGCTGGCGATGGTGGAGAAGCAGTTGGTAATGAGAATCAGGCTGTCCTGAATGTCCTGAAAGAGGATTTTGGACTCGTTTTTGGTATATTTCCCAGTCTCCCGGATGTATTTGTCAAAAGCCGCCACAAAACCGGAGCGCACCGCCTTATCGGGTGAGCCGCCATGCTCCAGCCAGGAAGAATTGTGGTAATACTCAATGTGGCTTGTCCCTTTGGAGAAGGCAAAGGCGGCGGTGATTTTCAGCTTCATCTCCGGGCGGGTCTCGCTGTCTCTGCCCCGGCGCTCGGTTTCATAATAGGCGGGCATGGTAAAGGCATCTTCTCCGGACAGCTCCTCCAGATACTGCACGATACCATTTTCATAGCAGAATTCTTCTACCTCAAACTTACCGTCCACCTGATTGCGAAAGCGGAAGGTAACGCCCTTATTGACCACCGCCTGACGGCGAATCACATCTCTGAAATAATCGGCGGGAATGTCAATCTCCGTGAAGACCTCTTTATCCGGTTTCCAGCGGAAATAAGAGCCGGTTTTCTTCCGGTCGGCGGGCTCTTTTTTCAGTCCGCCAATGTTCTTTCCCTTTTCAAAATGCAGGGTATACTTAAATCCGTCTCTGCGGATAACGGCATCAAAATACTCCGAAGCATACTGGGTCGCGCAGGTACCCAGACCGTTAAGCCCCAGGGAAAACTCATAGTTTGCCCCGCCTGCGTCATATTTACCACCGGCGTACATCTCGCAGAAGACAAGCTCCCAATTGTACCGCTGCTCCCGTTCATTCCAGTCCACGGGACAGCCCCGGCCAAAATCCTCCACATCCACAGACATATCGGCATAGCGGGTGACCACGATAAGACTGCCGTGTCCTTCTCTGGCTTCGTCGATGGCGTTGGAGAGTATCTCAAATACGGCGTGTTTGCATCCCTCCAAATCATCCGAGCCAAAGATGACCGCCGGACGCTTGCGCACCCGTTCCTCATCTTTCAGCATAGAGATGGAGGAATTGTCGTATACAGGTTTCTTTGCCATAGTTTCCTCACTGTTCCTTGCGCTTTGGGCGCATTCTTCCATGATATGTTAGGTATTATACGATATTCCGGGAGAAATGTCAACAAAGGGCCACAGAAAATCGCCCCGGATGGTCAGTGGAGTTCGCCGGAAGCAGTGCCCGGCACCCCCTGTGATTTTTAAGCAGGCAAAAAGGATTCGGACCCCGTTTCCAGGGCCCGAAAGAAGAAGATTTTGGGAGAAGGGAGAAATCATCCTCCTGCCGGCATATGTTTTCAGCAATTGATGTTTTCCCGATAGCGCACCAGAATGGTGGCCACCTGTCCACGGGTAACGGCGGCATTTGGAGCAAAAACCTGGTCGCTGAGTCCGTTGACAATGCCCTGCTCTGCCCTCCATTGCACCCGGTATAAAATCTACCCTGCATTCAGTCGTCTAAATTATTTCTTTCAGCATCCCGCTTATTTATGAATAATTAACAATACTCGTTTTAATTACACCATAAATTATAGCCATTTTTACTATACAGAAACAGGAAATCTGATATTGCACAATCAGAAACTCTGTGATATAGTAAGCATATTCAGAAGTCATGTTGATGCTTTCACGTAATATACCAACACCATTCATACCAACTGCCCTGCCGATATTCCCATGGACTGCACCATGTGAATATATCGTATCCCATATAGAAAGGACGAAATACCATGAAGAACCGCTTTACCCATCGCATTCTCCCCCTGTTTCTGGTTCTGACGCTGATTCTGGGTCTTGCTGTGCCTGTTGGTGCAGTGAATCCCAAAACCGGCACAGAAACCACCCAATCCCTGGCCTTCAAGCCGGTGGAGGAGGAGATGTCCATGGCCACCATCGCTGAGCCCGTGGACATTGACGAACTCACCAAAGAAGAGCCCCTCTATGCCGATACGGACATGGTCCGTGTCTCCATCCTTCTGGAGCAGGCTTCCACACTGGATGCCGGTTACTCCACCTTGAACATCAGCACCAACCGGGAGGCTATGACCTACCGCCAGAAGCTGAAGGATGCGCAGGCACAGGTGACCGCCCGCATCGAGTCCGCTCTGGCACAAAAGCTGGATATCCGCTGGAATCTGACGCTGGCCGCCAACCTGATTTCCGCCGATGTGCCCTATGGTCAGATGGAAGTCATCGCCGGTGTCCCCGGAGTCAAGGCCGTGGAGCTGGAGGCCCGGTTTGAGCCTGCCGTCCTTAAGGACATTGAGGCAGAGCCCATGCTGAATTCCTCCGCGCCCATGACCGGCTCCGACCTGGCCTGGGCCGCCGGCTATACCGGCGCAGGTACCCGTATCGCTGTGATTGATACCGGCATTGACTCCGACCATCAGTCCTTTGACGCAGATGCTTACCTCTATTCTCTGGAGCAGAATGCCAAGGCCGCGGGCATGGACGTCGATGCCTATGTGGAAAGCCTGAATCTGCTGGACGCCAAGGAAATCGAATCGGTCATGGGTCTGCTGAATGCGGAAATCACGCCGGAGCAGTCTTATGTCAATGCCAAGATTCCCTATGCTTACAACTATATTGATACCGACTATGACATCACCCACGACAACGATTCCCAGGGTTCCCACGGCTCCCATGTTCAGGGTATCGCCGCCGCCAATACCTACATCCCCGAAGGTAATGGCTATGTCCGGGCTCTGGATGCCGTGGATGTGCAGGGTGTTGCCCCCGATGCCCAGCTCATCACCATGAAGGTCTTCGGCAAGGGTGGCGGTGCTTATGCTTCCGACTACATGGCCGCCATTGAAGATGCTCTGGTTTTGGGCTGTGACGCGGTCAACCTGTCTCTGGGTTCTGCCTCTCCCGGCTTCTCCACTTCCACCTTTGAGGAAGTCATGGACAAGCTCACCAAGAGCGACACTGTGGTCGCCATCTCTGCCGGCAACTCCGGTGCGTGGAACGACAACTCCCAGACCGGCGTCCCCTACCTCTATGCCGATGACGTCAGCATGAACACCGGCGGCTCTCCCGGCTCTTATACCAACTCTCTGGCTGTGGCCTCCGCCGACAACAACGGCAAGCATGGTGACTATATCCAGGTTGGCGACACCATGATTTTCTATAACCAGAGTGCATACAGCAACGCCCCCATCAAGACCATTGCCGGCGACTATGACTATATCTTCATCGATGGTCTGGGCAGTCTCGAAGATTGGGCGGCCGTGGGCAGCGAGCTGGAGGGCAAGGTTGCCGTCTGCTCCAGAGGCTCTTTGTCCTTCTCCGAGAAGGCCAATAATGCCGTCTCCTGTGGTGCGGTTGCCGTCATCATCTACAACAACCAGTCCGGCACCATCAACATGGACCTGACCGACTACACCTATACCAAGCCCGTAATCTCCATCACCCAGGACGATGGCGCCGCCATGAAGCGGGAAGCCACCGAAATCACCGACCGGGAAGGCAACCCCATCTATTATGTGGGCAAGCTGACCATTGCCGAGAAGATCGGCTTTGAAGACACCTCCACCGGTTATATCAACATGAGCAGTTTCTCCTCCTGGGGTGTGCCCGGCAGTCTGATTCTGAAGCCGGAAATCACCGCCCCCGGCGGCAACATCTACTCCATCAATGGTGTTGACCCCAGCGGCAAGGCTTATGAGAACAACTCCGGTACTTCCATGGCCGCACCTCAGGTTGCCGGCATGGCCGCTCTGGTGGCCCAGTACATCCGGGAAAACGATCTGGAAGCACGCACCGGCATGAGCAACCGTCAGCTCACCAACAGCCTGCTGATGTCCACCGCCACACCCGAAATCGAGGAAGCCAGCGGCTACTACTGGTCTGTCCTGAAGCAGGGCGCCGGTCTGGCCCAGGTCAACAATGCCGTCAACGCAGGCGCATACATCCGGATGCACGAAGATGCCACTGCCTCCTGGGAAGACGGCAAGGTCAAGGTTGAGCTGGGCGATGACCCCGACCGCACCGGTCATTACAGCTTCGGCTTCTCCGTCCATAACTTCAGCGAGGAAGACAAGAGCTATGCCCTGCGCAGCGACTTCTTCACCCAGGCAACCTTCCAGTATGGCGAATACACCTATCTGGACACCTGGACCACCCCCATTGCCGCCGATGTGGTCTATACCGTAAACGGCGAAATCTACCGCCCCACCGGTACTGTCCTGTGCGATTTGGACGGTGACGGCGACACCGATGCCGACGATGCCCAGCTCATTCTGGAATACTGCATCGACAACATCGACTCCGTTGACCCCGCCGCCGATGTCAGTGGCGATGGCGTTATCTCCACCTATGATGCCCACATGATTCTCAACAATCTGGAAACCCAGGCCTTCACCCTGGCAGAAGGGGAGAGTGCCGAGGTTCAGGTCACCCTCACCTTCTCCGAAGAACTCAAGGCATGGCTGGATGAGACTTATGTCAATGGCGCATATATCGAAGGCTATGTGTTCTGCGAGCCCGTTGCCACGGAAGATGGTGACATGGGCGTGACCCACTCCATCCCCGTCATGGGCTTCTATGGCAGTTGGACCGATCCTTCCATGTTCGATAAGGCCACCTACTGGGACTACCAGTATGGCGAAACCATCCCCAACTACACCGCCAATCCCCTCGCCCACACCATGTATGTGGCACTGAAGGGCGATTCCGCCGCCCCCATTAAAGAACCCAACCCCTATATGCTGGAAGATGACTTCCCTGGCGAGCGTCTGGCCATCAGCCGTACCAGCTCCATTGCCCTGTACCAGTGGAACATGATTCGTTCCGCCGCCGGCATTGCCGTGGTCAATCTGGACGAAAACCGGCAGGTGCGCAACCTCATCACCTGGGGTCAGCAGTTCACCGGTGCTTTCTACTATCCCGCCGCAGGCGCATGGCAGTCCACCCAATCCGCCATGGCGCTGTTCCAGAAGATTGGCGCACTGGGTCTGAAGGAAGGCGAAATGCTGAACTGGACCGTGGTGGCCATCCCTGAGTATTATCTGCCCAATGCCGCCGCCACCCAGGAGGAGATCATTGATGTGATCAATTCCGGTGTCCTCCATGATGGCGCATTCCTGTCCTTCCCCATGGTCATTGACGACACGGCCCCGAGTATCGTGAACGTGGAGAAGAACCTGCTCACCGGTGACCTGATTGTCACTGCGCAGGACAGAAACTACATCGCCGCTCTGCAGGTCATGAACACCGACGGCACCAAGGTCTATGCCACCGCCCTGCCCGAAGCCACCGAAGCCGGTCAGGTCACCACCACCGTCCTGCCCGTGGGCGATGCCGGTATCGGAGAAACCTGCATCATTGCACTGGGCGACTATGCCGGTAACGAATCCTTCATCGAAGTGGAATACGGCGGCGAGCCGGAGAGCCACGCCGGTGAAATGTACCTGTTCACCAGCCACACCAACCGGGGCAGCGCAGGCTGGGCCAAGGTTGACCCCGATACCGTCTATTACACCTCCGCAACCAGCCACGGCGGCATGACCAACGTTGCCGGTATGGAGCTGAAGCTGCTGGCCGCTGAATATGTGGGTGGCTATGTCTTCGCCGCCGCCGATGATGGCAAGTTCTATGTGACCAAGCACGGCCAGTGGGACAGCTATGAGGAAATCGCCACCTATAAGGGCACTTCCTCCAGCGTCTATGACATGGCGTATA
Organism: Oscillospiraceae bacterium; assembly: GCA_015067725.1. Classification (GTDB taxonomy): domain Bacteria; phylum Bacillota; class Clostridia; order Oscillospirales; family Oscillospiraceae; genus Faecousia. The sequence continues at coordinate 28,749 of SVLX01000030.1, forward strand.
ACCCCATTGACCAGCGGATTTATGTCACCGATGCCCTGGGCAGTGGTCAGACCAAGCTCTATGCCCTGAATCCCTACACCGGTGAATACAGCTTCTGTGCCAACATCACCCTGACCCACTCTGCCGGTGGTCCTCCCATGTACAAGGCAGCCAAGGCCCTGACCATCAGCCCCGACGGCACATTCTATACCGTCAACTGGGGCGGCGGCAACAATGTCTTCCTGTACAGCTTCACCCACGATGACATTGCCGATGGCAAGGTTGGCACACTCTCCCCCATCTCCAAGGCTCTGGGTGTTATTACCTATGGTCGTCCCACCATGGCCTGGAACGAGACCGATGGCATGATTTATCTGGCCGGTGGTCAGAGTTCTGCCAACAGCTCCAACAAGCTGTGGAGAATCAACCCCGCTGATGGCACGATCTCCCTGACCAACACCGATACCGAAACCTATGGCTCCGGCGCCGGTATGCTGTATGTTGAGCCCGTGGGTCTGTACATCCTGCCTGAAAAGGAGCAGTCCATCCAGACCACCGACACCGCAACCTCCATCGTCCTGAATACCGAAGCCATTACCCTCTTTGAGCACTCCACCTGGACCATGAGCGCAACCGTTGGTCCCTGGAATGTGGCTGACACCGCCGTCACCTGGACATCCTCCGACGATACAGTCGTCACCGTGGACGAAAACGGTGTGATTACCGGTATGCAGGCAGGCACCGCCACCGTCACCGCCACCACCAATGCCAAGCCCGGTCTTACCGCCACCTGCGAGGTCACGGTAACGGAACTGCCCGAGATTTCCTTCTCCGCTCTGGTCACCGACAACGACGGAAACAGCCAGTGGGCTGACTTTACCACCCGGGACATCACCGCCTACACCACCTTTGCCGACAGCAACTTCTACATGGGCGGCAGTTTGATGGGCGATCAGCTTTATGTCCAGCATAACAACTCCTTCGTGGCTGTGGATGCCGACAGTCTGGAAATCACCACCGACTATGGCTTCCTGCACACCAACTGGAGCTGGAGCGATGCCGCCCCCAACCCCGTCAATGCCGACGGTTACTTCGGCGGTCTGGCCGGTCTGTGCTACAATGGCTGTTACTTCATCGTCATTGCTCCCGAAACCGGCAATATCGAATACTGGAACCTCTATGACATCTTCGGAGACGACCCCATGGCTCTGCTGGCGTTCAAGGAAACCGGTACGATTCCGGATGCCACCGGTGCCGAATGTGCCGCCAACATCTATTATATGATGACCGACTCCGGCAATCTGTGGGAGCTGGCCCTCTACACCCCCGATAATGGCAAGACCTTCGCCATTGGCCTGGGTCTCGTGGGCGCAACCGGCATTGACCTCTATAATACCTCTCAGTTCACCGGCGCATATGGCACCATGATTTATGACCAGGAAACCGGCTGTCTGGTGGTCTCCACCTCCCCCGAATTTGGCGTCACCAGCCTGTATGTGGTGGATGCCGCCACCGGTGTCACCGCATCTCTGGGTGAGCTGTCCGCCGATGTGGATTCCGTCACCGTCATGTATCAGTACGCCAAGGCCACCGAACTGGAACTGCGCATCAATACCACCGAAGCCAACATCTATGAAGGCGACACCGCCCAGCTTCAGGTCAAGGTCCGTCCCGCCAAGTACAAAGGCGGCGTCACCTGGACCAGTAGCGACAGCTCCGTTGCCACCGTTGACGAAAATGGTCTGGTCACCGCCATCGCTGAAGGTACGGCTGTCATCACCGCCACCAGCGAAGATGTGAACGACTCCGGCGAGCACGTCACTGCCACCTGCACCGTCAATGTTGAGGGTCTTGTGCCCGTCAATGCCGTAGTCAGTGCCCAGATTGAGACTGCTGACGGTGTCTACTGGGCAGACATCGACCTCAATACCCTGAGCACCTCCATCCTTGCCCCCGCCGGTCACAAGTTCACCGGTGCAGGCTATGCCGCAGGTATGATTTGGGGTAACGCAGGCGACTTTGAAAACGGCGGCTATGACTATCAGGTCGACCCCGCCAACAACTATGAAGAAACCATGGGCAAATATAAGCAGACCGCACAGGAGATGTTCTATGACGTGACCGGCTCTCCCGTTGCCACCTACACCTACAACGGCGCTACCCATGAAGCCTTCGGCTATCCCGTCTCCATCTCCTCCAAGACCTTCTATATCCACTCCAGCATTATCGATGGCAATGCCACCGGCTGGACCACCAACGCTTCCCATCCCGGTCTGGCGGCCATTGCCTTCTATGACTATGAGTTGCTCAACGGCAGTTACTACAAGAATGTCCCCTACTACCGCTTCCTGGCGCTGGATGTAAAGGGTACACTCCATGCCTTCGACATCATGGCCACACCTTACTCCGGTCCCTGGGCAGGTGCATTCAACTCCGAGTATGACCACACCCCCGCCATTGTGGGCAACATCGGCATGAAATTCGCCAGCGCGACTGACCTGAGCATGACCGTTGTCCGTGATGTGGAGAAGGGCATCAACGGTCTGGTCATTGCCGACTCCAGCAAGGGCCGCACCTCCGTCTACTTCGTGGATATGGATGCCGAGGCCCTGAAGGCGGTCAAGATTGGCGATATTGGCAGCGTATTGGATGTGGCCGGTCTGTACAGCGACTTTGACAAGATTGAGAAGATCGAAGACGTTCCCCACCCCGAAAAGGGTATGCTGGAATCCGCAGGCGACTCCGTCAGTACCAGCGGCAGCTCCACCATGGGCAGCGGTCTGATGCACGAACCCGCAGCCTTCGTGGTGAACGGTCAGTCCACCGATACGCCCGAGGTCTTCACCAAGTCCACCGAAAGCGTCACCATTGCAGACGGTGAGGCAGAAGTGACCATCACCGCCGGCGGCGAAACCAACGGCATCCTGAAGATTACCTATGACACCACCGTTCTGGACTTCACCGGCATGACCTCTCCTCTGGCCAACAATGCCTACCGGGTCAATGCCGACGCCGGCATCATCTACTTCGACTATGCCACGGCCTGGGCGCTGACTGAGGGCACGGCTCTGGCTACCCTGAAGTTCACCTTCGACACCGGCTGTATGAATACCAACGTGAAGGTTGCCACCATCCAGCGAAATGAAGCCAACACCGTCACCGGTGAAAGCGAGACCATCAATCTGGTCTATGCTGACGGCGGTCACACCTGGAGTGTCATCGACTATCTGGCCCCCACCTGCTCCACCGACGGTTATGAGACGCAGCTCTGCACCGTCTGCGGCGAGACCCAGACCATCATCCTCGAAGCCAACAGCGACAACTGCCCCTGCAAGCGCTTCACCGATTTGGACAACACCCAGTGGTATCACGAGGGCATTGACTTCGTGCTGGAGAACGGTCTGATGAACGGTATGTCCGAAACCCAGTACGCGCCCAACGGCACCCTGACCCGGGCGCAGGTGGTTACCGTCCTGTATCGTCTGGCCGGTGAACCCGGTGTTGACGGTCTCAACAACCCCTTCACCGACGTTGCCGAGGATCAGTGGTACACCGATGCCATCGTCTGGGCGGCCGGCGAAGGCGTGGTTAAGGGCATGACGGATACCCTGTTCGCCCCCAGCGAGCCCATCACCAGAGAGCAGCTTGTGACCATCATGTTCCGCTACTCCGGCGAGAGCGCCGTGGAAGAAGACTTCCTGGCTGACTATGCCGATGCGGCCAAGGTCAGTGCTTACGCCGTCGATGCCATGAACTGGGCCATTGCCAATGGCATTATTGAGGGCGTCAGCGAAACCCAGCTCTCCCCCAAGACCACCTCTACCCG
>SVLX01000031.1 GCA_015067725.1 Oscillospiraceae bacterium
AGGCGTTCTTTGGTCACTGCGATGGAACAAAACCCACCAACTCCCGGTTTATCGAGCTGTTGACCCAGCACATCCTGCTGCGCAGTCTGGAGAAAAAGCACGACAACGAACCGCCGTCGTAACAGAGCCCGGATGTGCCCCACCCGGAATTGTGATCCACCCTGGTCAAGCAGACCCCAAAAACGAAAAGTACAAGCAGCCGTTGCCACCGTGGTGACGGCTGCTTTGTTGTGCGCCCGCCGGGCGCACGTTCTGCCGGGCGAAAGATCTAAATCTACCCGGCAGTGAGAAAAACTTGCCGGAGGCAAGGGTGCCCGCCGTGCGGCGACATCTTGCGGGAAAGCCGGCAGGACAGTAAGTAACTGCCGAAAGATCTACTGGCTTATGTTCAGGAATGGTCATATCTGAAAAAAGCCCGCACAGCGGGGACACAAGCGTATCCCCAAACTGTACGAGCGTGCACTTAATGCGATTGAACCGCCGTATGCCTGTGGTATGTACGGCGGCGTGAGCGTTCAGGACTGACCGTCCCCTGCTCAATTTTGCCCATCAGTCAAAAATGCTCCAGCACCATCCGGAAGCAGACCTTCAGCCCCGGATAAAGGCTGTCGATCTCCACTTCCTCCTCCCGGGTGTGCGCTCCGGCACCCATAACGCAACTGGCACAGACGGCGGGAATGCCCATGGACAAAGGGATGTTGCAGTCCGTGGACATGGCTTTGTTCACCGGAGTCCAGCCATAGTGGGCTTCAATGGCAGCGGTTGCCCGGGCGGTTAAGCGGGCTTGTGCCTCGGGGTCAACATCGCCGGAGCAGGGGCGGTTGCCAATGGGCGTTACGGTCACCCGGACGCCCTTTGCCCGATACAGCGCCAGTGCCGCCTGAAGGTGTGCCTCCATAATATCCAGAGACTGCCCCACATCGGAGCGGAATTCATAGCGCATCTCGGCGTGCTGGGCAATGGTATTGACGGATGTGCCGCCGGAGATGGTGCCCACGTTGTAGGAGCTTCTCCCCATTTCCGGAACTTTCATGGTGTAGAGCGTATCGATGAGGGAGGCTATATAATGGATGGCATTCCGGTTGCCAAAGTCCACCAGAGAGTGACCACCCTCAGTGTCTATGGCAATGAGATACCGCCGGGAGCCTACTGCACGATCAGAAATGCTGTCGGCATAGCTGTCAAAGGTGACAAATTCCTTCACCCGCTGACCATAAACTTCCATCAGTTTCCGTGTGCCCTTCAGGTCGCCCAGACCCTCCTCACCGGAGTTGATGACCACCAGTATGCCGCAGTTTTTGGGGGTCAGGTTATTTTGGGCGATGTACTGTGCCGCCATCAGCAGAGCTACTACATTCGCCGTGTCATCCCCAATGCCGGGACACTTGATTTTTCCATCCTCCACCTTCAGGGGAAGCGTGTCCATATCGGGGAAGACCACGTCAGAGTGGGCCATAAAAACCATCAGTGGCTGATCGCCCTCTGCGCCAATGGGATAAATCACATTCAGGGCCTCGTCAATATATACGCCCTTTGCCCCCTGTTGCTCCAGCCAGGTTTTGCAGAATTCAGCCCGCAATTCCTCATGGTTGGAGGGGGCGGGAATCTGAGCGAGGGTGAGGAGCAGTTGATAGGCTTCCTCCCGGTGGGCCTCAATGTGGGCCAGAATGGCAGGTGTCAATTCCATGGGGAGATCCTCCTTGGTTGGATGATACTATTATATATATGCATATGAGAGAGAACCGGCTTTGTTGGTGCGGGGATTACGGGGCGGGCTCAGGCATCTTCCCTGACCACGGTACAATCGGCAATTCCATAATACCGGAAGCAATCCAGCGCCTGTTCGTCAATTTCCTCCCCACAGACCACCACAGGCACAGCCGGGGGGCAACTCACCGTCGCCGCCGCCAGCACCCGACCCAGACTGTCCTCTGCCGGGATGGTTTCGCTGTCAGAGAGGACCGCCTGCCGCACCGGCATGACTTTGCGTGGGCAGTGGAGTATGGGTGGCTGGTCTGCGATGGGGGTAGACATGGGAATGCTGAGCAAGATTTTCTCCAATTGTTTTAATCCGTCGCCGCCAATTTTTGGGGTCAGCATCAGAACCAGATAATCCGGGTCGGCAAACTCGCAGACAATTCCCTGCGCCTGAAGAAGCGCTGCCAATGCTTCTCCCCGGTAGCCACAGGGCTTGGTGGAAATGGTCAGCTTCAGGGGTTCATCTCCGGTCAGCGTATAGCCATATGCAGTCAGCCTCTGCCGGAGGGTATCGGTTTGCGCCACAAAATCAGCCAAATGCTGCCGGTAGTCCCCAGATAGGTAGGCATTGACCCAATCCAGCGACTGTAAAATCAGGTAAGAGGGGCTGGTTGACCCAAAGAGTGTCATGGCCGCTTTCGCCTGCTTTCCCATCCACCGGGGGGCATGGAGCGAAATGTGCAGATATGCGCCACCGGTAATTACCGGGAGCGTCTTATGGGCGGAGTCACAGCACAGGTCTGCCCCCAAATCCATGGGGTGACGGGACTCCGGCAAAAACCGGAGATATGCACCGTGGGCATTGTCCACCACCAAAAGCACCCCATATTGATGGCAGACTTCACCGATGGCGTGCAGATCGACCATATTCCCCAGGTAATCCGGGCTGGTCAGGTATACCGCCACCGGCAGCTCGTCCGAAGTCTTGAACCTGCGGGACAAATCCTCTGCCGTAATGGGGCAGGAGAGGTAAGACGAATCCTGAGCCGGATAGAGCCACTCCACCTCCAGATCCAACAAGGCAACGGCACTGAGGAAAGTTTTGTGGGCATTGCGCCCGGCAAGGATTCGGGGGCTTCGCCCGGTCTTCTTTGCCTGCAGGGCGCAAAGGTACAGCATGGCCCGGATGCACAGCGATGAACCCTCGCAGGAATAGAAGGTTTCTGCCCCAAAGAGCATTCCCGCATTTTGCTCGCTTTTTTGGATAATCCCGGAGGCTTCATAGAGACTGTCTGCCCCGGAAATCTCTGTAATGTCCAGATGCTCCACACCCAGAGGACCCGCACCCTTGTGCCCGGGCATATGGAGTCTCATGGCGTCACTTTCCGCATAACGGCGAACAAAGTCGCAGATGGGGGTATCCATTACCGGTTATCCCCCAGAGCTCTGGCCACGGCCACCATAATGGCACACTCCATCCGCTTGCGGAACAGCTCACAGCCATAGCTATAGATGCCCTTGATGCTGCCGGTGGCGTGGTAAGCATTGGCCGCACAGCCGCCGGAGCAATAGAGCTTTGCCCAGCAGTCAGCACACTCCGGCCGGGCATAGACATTGCAGGAGGCGAATTCTTCCTGAATGGCATGGTTGGTGACGCCGGTCCAGATGTCGCCCAGCTTAAACCGTTCCTCGCCCACAAACTGGTGACAGGGGTACAAATCGCCCCAGGGAGTCACCGCCATATACTCTGTGCCGGAGCCACAGCCGGAAATCCGCTTATAGATGCAAGGGCCGCCGGACAGGTCGATCATGTAGTGGTAGAAGGTGAAGGGTCTGCCCTCTTTGTCCCGCTGCAGCATCAACTCTGCCAATTCCTCATACTGCCGGAAGACGATTTCCTTATCTTCCTCGGTCAGCTCCGAGGGGTCGCCGGCGGCACAGACCACAGGCTCCATACTCAGCTCCGTAAAGCCCAAATCCAGCATCTGCCGGATGTCTGCCAAAAAGTCGGGATTGGCATGGGTGAATGTGCCGCGCATATAGTAGTCCTTGCCCCCTCTGGCTTCCACCAGCTTCTGGAATTTGGGGACGATTTTCTCCCAGCTTCCGTTTCCGGCGTAGTCCACCCGGTAGCGGTCATGGACTTCTTTCCGTCCATCCAGACTTAAAACCACATTGCTCATCTCCCGGTTGGCGAAGTCAATCACATCGTCGTCAATCAGGACACCATTGGTGGTCAGGGTGAAGCGGAAATTCTTGTTGTGCTGTTTCTCGATACTCCGGGCATAAGCCACCAAATCCTTGACCACCTGGAAGTTCATCAGCGGTTCTCCGCCGAAGAAGTCCACCTCCAGATTTCTCCGGCTGCCGGAGTGGGCAATCAGGAAATCCAGGGCCTGCTTACCCACCTCATAACTCATGATGGCCCGGTCGCCGTGGTACTTGCCCTGACTGGCGAAGCAGTAAGAGCAGTTCAGGTTGCAGGTATGGGCAATATGCAGGCACAGGGCCTTAACCACGCCGGCGGTCTTCTCCTTCAGTTTCCCCGCCATGGGGGCGAAGGTATCGGGGGAGAACAGCTTGCCGCTGGCTTTTAATTGCTCCACCTGGTCATAACATTCTGCCAAATCCTTGGGGGTGATGTCCTCCTGCCCCCGGTACTTTTCTTCCAGCGCGCGGAGGATGGTCTGCCGGTCCTCCTGCTGGAACCGGGCAATAATCTCATAGGCGACCTCGTCCACGGCATGGACAGCGCCGGAGCAGATATCCAGGACGATATGATAACCGCCCAACTGGTATTGATGAATCATAGCTTGGTCTTCCTCTCGAAATGGATTGTGGGTTTACCATGGAATCATAAAAAATGCCGCCTTGTTCGGCGGCATTTTTCTTCTGGAATTACTTGCTTTCCTTGGTGCTTTCACACTGCTGGTTAGCAATGCCGCAGCTGGTCTTGCAGGCGGACTGGCAGGAAGTCTGGCATTCGCCGCAACCGCCATTCTTGGCGCTGTCGCACAGATTGCGGGTTTCGATGGTCTTAATGTGCTCCATGTTCTTACCTCCACAAAATGGTTGCTCTTACTATAGCACAATTGCGGAGAGAAGTCAATGGGGGATTGCTTGAGTTTCCACAAAACAAAAAGCAAAAGTTATCGGGGTTACTGGACAAGGTAAATGCAACCGGAAGCTTTCGGTTGTTGCATTTACGCCGGCACAAAGCAAGTTGCGTTTAGTCTGTCAAAATAGCAACGGGCGCACAAAAACAGCGCCGGCACGACCCGTTCTGACGGTTAGTCTCTGCCAAACTCATGCCTCTTCCTTATCATACTGGCTGGCATAGAGCTGGGCATAGAACCCATTCTTCTTCAGCAGTTCCTTATGGGCGCCCATTTCCACGATGTCGCCATCCCGAATCACCAGAATCCGGTCCGCATGGACGATGGTGGACAGTCGGTGGGCAATGACGAAGCAGGTGCGCCCCTCCATCAGATGGTTCATGGCTTTCTGAATGAGAATCTCGGTGCGGGTGTCCACATTGGAGGTGGCCTCGTCCAGAATCAGCAGTCGCCGGTCGGAGAGGATGGCTCTGGCAATGGTCAGGAGCTGTTTCTGCCCGCCGGAGAGGGTGGTGGACTCGTCACCGATGATGGTATCATAGCCCTTGGGCAGTGTCCGGATAAAGTGGTCGCAGTACGCCTGGTCGCAGGCCCGGATAATTTCCTCCCGGGTGGCGTTGGGCTTGCCATAGGCCACATTTTCCGCCACCGTTCCCCGGAAGAGCCATGTCTCCTGAAGCACCATGGCAAACAGCTCCCGGGCGGCATCTCTGTCCATCTGCGACAGCGGTACGCCGTCTACCGTGATTTCGCCACCGTCAATGTCATAGAAGCCCATAAGCAGGTTGACGAGCGTAGTCTTACCCGCACCGGTGGGACCGACAATGGCGATGGTCTGTCCCTGCTTGGCCGAGAAGCTCAGGTCGCCAATCAGCGGGGTCTGGGGGTCATAGGAGAAGGCCACATGGCGGAATTCCACATCGCCCTTGACATTTTTGGGGTCAACCTCGCCACTGCGGGGGTCTTCTTCTTCCATGCCCAGGAAGTTGAATACCCGGTAGGCGGCGGCAGAGGTTCTCTGCATCTGGGCGACACCGGCGGCAATCTGCTCCAGCGGAGAGGAGAATTGCCGGGCAAAGAGGACGATGGTGACCACCGTACCCACCGGCACCAGACCCTTGACCGCCAAAAAGCCACCCACCAGATTGACGGCGATGAACGTCAGACCGCTGACCAGGGTAATGATGGGCTGAGCCAGACCGGAGAGGAAGAGGGCCTTCTCCTGGGCTTCTTTCTGCCGACCATTGACGGCGGCGTGTTTGCCCACCAAATCGCCCTCTAAGTTGTATGCTTTGGTGGTGGCGAAGTTGGTGTAGCTTTCCTCCACCACGGAATAGAGGTTGGCGGCTTCGGCAAAGTTCTGGTGGTGGTACTTCCGACCCTTGCCGGAGAGCCACACCGACAGCAGTACCGAGGCGGGGGTGGTGGCCAGCACAATCAGACCCAGACGCCAATCCTCCAGAAGCATGGCCACAGAGATAAAAATCATCTGCAAAATGCCCTGCATCATGGTATTGACCACTTGATGGACGGAGTTACCCATGGCCGAAACGTCATCGGTCATGTTTTCCAGAATCTGACCCACCGGTGTCCCGTCCACGAATTTCACCGGCAGTCTGCGTACCTTGTCGGACATTCGGATGCGGATGGCACAGGTATAATGGTGGCTGACCACATTGTTCATCAGATACATATTGAGCCAGCGCATGATTGCCCCCAGAGTATAAACACCCAGAAGCGTCAGCAGGGTAGGAATCATGGGCTCAACCAGAGCAATACCCCGATTGCCTGCCTGCCAGTAGGCGTAAATCTCATCGGTCAGCGCACCGGTGAGTTTTGGGCCGACAGTGGCGCAGACGATAATGACACAGCACAGCAGACAGCTCACCACAATCCACTTCCAAATGGGGCGAGCCTCTTTCAATACCTTGCCATAGAGGGCGAGGCGGTCTTTGTTGGTCAGTTTGGGTGCGGGGGAACGAAAACGGCGGCGACTTCCTCTGCCCATTACGCCTCACCTCCTGTCTGGGAGACGTAAATCTCCCGGTATACCTGACAACGCTCCAGCAATTCTTCGTGGCGACCGGCATCCACCACCAGCCCCCGGTCCATGACGAAAATCCGGTCGGCATTCTTGGCGGTGGTCACCCGCTGGGTCACCACAATCTGAGTCTTGCCCTTCAGCTCCTGCCGCAGGCGGGCACGGAGCCGGGACTCGGTCAAAAAGTCCAGCGCAGAGAAGCTGTCGTCAAAGATATAAATGGGCGCGTCCTTGATGATGGCCCGGGCAATGGCGATTCGTTGCCGCTGACCGCCGGAGAGGTTTGCACCGCTGAGCTCCAGGAAGTAGTCCAGCTTGTCCGGGAGTTTCTCCACGAAGTCCTTAATCTGGGCAATTTCCAGTGCCCGCCAGATTTCCTCATCAGTAGCGTCGGGCTTGCCCATGGCGATATTCTCCCGAATCGAGCCGGTGAAGATGGCGGTCTTTTGCAGGACACAACTGATTTGTCTGCGGATACAGCCGCCGGTCAGGTCTAAGCTGGGGGTATCATCAAAGAGAATCCGTCCACTGCTGGGCTGGCGGAAGCCCAAAAGCAACTTCACCAGCGTACTCTTGCCGCTGCCGGTGGAGCCAATGATCGCCACCCGCTGACCGGGCAGAATCTCCATATTGGCATTTTTCACCGCGGGCTGGGAGTCTGCCTCAAAGGAGAAGGTCACATCCTCCAGCGTGACTTTCCCGGAGAATTCCTGCTCCTGCCCCTGATTCTGCTCGTCTTCAGGCAAGTCCAGAACCTCCAGAATTCTCCGGCAGGCAACTCCCGCCCGGGGAATCATGACAATGGCATGGGAAGCGGCCAAAACACCGGTCATGATGTACGCCACATACTGCACAATGGCCAGAACATCTCCGCCGGTGGCCACGGAAGTGCCATTTTCCATCCGCAGGGCCGCCAGATAGAGAATCAGAACCGTGGCAGAATTCAAGAGGAAGGTGGCAATGGGATTCAGCGACTGCATGGAGACATTGGCCTTGATGATATTGTCCGCCATGATATCCGTGGCCTCGGCAATTTTCCGGTGCTCATCCGGCTCACGGCGGAAGGCACGAATAACCCGGATACCCCGGAGGCGCTGGCGCATCAGTTCATTCTGCCGGTCAATGTAATCGTCGGATCTCTGCCACCGGGGGGTAACCTTTCGCCCAATGATGGCCACCATCACAAAAACCAGCGGCACGGAACACAGCACCACCAACGCCAGAATGGGGTCAGCCATAAAGGACAGCACCACGCCGCCAATGAACATGGCAGGAATGGAAATGATATTGCTGGAGAGCATATCCGCCACCCAGGAGACAGTGCCCACGTCCTGCGTGGAGCGGGTGACCATAGCGCCGGTATCCATCTGACCGAATGCCCGGTGGCTGATGCCCATGACCTTCCGGAAGATGTGGCTTCTTAAGTCGGCGCAGAAACCGGAGACCACCGTGGAGGCCAGTTTGCGTCCCACAATGCCCGCACCCACCGCCAGCAGGGAAATCAGGAGCATAATGCCGCAGTACCGGAGAATCACCGGGAAATCCTGAGCATAGATGCCCTCATCCACCACGGCGCTCATGTAGGCCGGCAGAAGAAGCTGACCTACGGAGGCCAGTGCCATGAGGACAGATGCCCAAATCATACCCTTGCGATAGGGCAGAAGATGGGAAAAAATGCGCTTCATAGAGTACTTCCTTTCTGTTGCTTCGGCGTAAAAAAGCAGGGGGATTGGCAATGCCCCTGTTTTTTGGCCACATTCATCTCACAGGAGCCCCGGGGAAACCCAACGTTCGGCCGGTCAAAACGCCTGCTTTTTATGGTTACCTGAATTTTACCACCATTTCTTGCCTTTGTCAACCGCGTTGACGGGATCAGCGATCGCCGTATGCGTCAGGCGGGTATCGGTCGCTGATGTAGCGGCAGAGCTTATGTTTTGCAGGCTGATCAAGGTCTTTTTCGGGCAAATATTTCTCTGCAAGCCCACCGCTCGTTCTGCGTTGTACGTTGATTTTGCCACAGAATTCCTTTAAAAAAGCAGACCGTGGTTGCTGTCACGGTCTGCTTAATGGAGATTACATCAACTGCGCAGAAAGTATGCATATTGCGCATACATTATACGCCAAACATCAGCCAGATATAGATGTACCCGGGAATAACGGCCGCCAGAGTAAAGGGAATACCGATCCGGAAGAAATCGGCATTCTTCACGGTATAGCCATTCTTCCGCAGGATGCCGATACCCGTGATGTTGGCCGATGCGCCGAAGGGAGTCAGGTTGCCACCCAAGGTCGCCCCGGTGAGCAGACCAAAATACAGCGGCGTGGGGTCAACGCCCATCGTCCCCGCCATGGTTTGTACCACCGGGAGCATGGTCATGACATAGGGAATGTTATCCACAAAGGCAGAGATGATCACACTGAACCAGACGAGGATGGTATAAGACAAGAAGACATTGTTCCCGCCCAGAGCGCTCAGCACCCCAGCCAGCGCATCAATGACACCCTGCTCCGTGATGCCGCCAATGACGACAAACAGACCCAGGAGCAGGAGAATGGTATCAAAATCCAGCTCCCGGATGGGCTTCATTACCGCCGCCATGGACTTTTTGGTGATGGCGGTATAAAGAAGGCCCAGGAGCATCAGCCCCATGCAGATATAGCCATTGATGTTGTCCGGCATATTGGGGATAAAGGAAGCCACAATCAGCAGCACAACCGCACCCACCAGCAACACCGTGGGCACATAATCGCTGACCGCTGTGGGCTGAGACCTGGGGACTTTCGCCGTCTCTTTGCGGAACATCATCAGCAAAATCAGTGCGGATGCCACAGCACCCAGCTCCACCGCAAAGAATATACCCGGTTTGCCCTGATAGAAGAAGAAATCCAGGAAAGACAAATCCGCATAGTCGCCCAGCATAATGGCCGTTGCGTCGCCCACCAAGGTCGCCGCGCCCTGCAGATTGGAGGAAACGGCAATAGAAATGATGATGGGCACAGGATTGATGTCCAACCGCCTGGCTATTGCCATTGCCACCGGCGCAACCATAAGCACAGTAGCCACATTGTCCACAAAGGCGGAGATCAGTCCCGCAAAGAGCGCCAGAGAAACCACTGCCCACTTCACATTGGGCATAAATCCCAGAAGGATATCCGCCATCCGGGCAGGCATTTGAGAGTCAATGAACAGCGAGACAATACCCATGGTGCCGACGATCATCATGATCACATTCCAGCTGATGCTCTCCGGAATCTGACTCAGGGGTAACATCCCGGTGAGGATAAAGATGGCCGCAGAACCCAGTGCCACATATTTGCGGTATTTGGGCAGTACCAGCATCAAAACATACGTCAGGGCAAACAAGCCGATGGCCAGGGGCATATTCTGCATAAGTGTACCTCCGTCATAATCTTTATTTTTCTGTGATCATGACAAAGATATTGTATCCTTGCCGGCAACCTATGTCAAGGAAAAGATGAAAAACTGTAAACCGGTACGGATGGAATGTCTGTGCAACAGACCGCAAAAATTCTGTCGGTTACTTTCGGAAAATGTGGGACTTTGGGGCGTTCGGCAGAGGGTTTCCCGGGATTTTCGGACAGAAGCATAAAAATGTCCCTATATTTCCCGGCATTTTCCGGTTATGATAGTAACATAAAATCAGCAAGAGAAAAGGGGGCGCTTACGGTGGGCAGATACGACCTTGGCAGAGCACTGGTAGAGGGCATTATTTCCCGGGCGTTAAAGGATATGGAGAATGATTCCCGGCGAACCGCCCGGAATTTGGTGGATTTGGGTTTAACTTTGGCCAGAGGACCTTTTGAGCGGATGTTCCTCAATGCCTGCCGTCAGGTCCTGGAGGATGACGAGAGCGTATACTATCCCATGCTGGAGCGGGCGCTGCGGGAATTTGACCGGCAGAGTCTGATTACCTTTGGCATCAATGCCGGGTTTGAAGGTTGCAGCCGGGGAGCGAAGCGCATCCGGGAAATTGAGGGAAAGCGGGGCTTTAACATCCCCTGGACCATCCGCCTGGCGGTTGGGCGCAGTGGACTTTCACTGGGCAAGGCGGAGGAAGTTATTGCGCAGGCGGTGGAGTTGGGTGTCCATGTTTTCCGGCTGGTGGACTGCCGGCTGGAGCAGGAGGATTTGACCCGCCTGTTGCAGAAATACCCCACCTGTGCATTTGTCCTGTTCACCACCGGCGACCGGGAGCCGCAGTGGGATTTGGAGGCACTGTCCAATGCCCATGGGCTGCTGTTCTCGGTGGCGGCGCAATCCTTTGGGGCGGATGTGCTCTGCAACCGGCTGGCCAGAGCCCGGATGCCTTATGCCGTCCATCTGGATTATGACGACCATAATGCAGGCGACCTGCCCCGGCGGTTAGAGTCTTTGCAGGAGTTTGGTTGCCCCATGGTGATTCTCCGGGGATTCTCTGCCTCACAAGAAGTACGCAGGCAGGTAAATCTGCAGGTTGTCGAAGCCCGAACCGGCGGCGCATATCCCTTTGTCCCCATTGACCTCCCGGCAGATTTGCTGGCCATTGATCAGGTGATTTCTTCCGATGCCTGCCACCTCACCTTCCTGCCTGACGGAAGAGCCATGACCCATCGGGGTATAACGGAATCGTCCATTTTGACCTTAACTTTAGAGGAGATTTTGGCGAAAGAACTGCCCAAAGGACAGGGCGTTTGATTTGCTTTGGATTCCGCGCATCCAGTGCGGTGGGTGTCGGCATGGCCGGAAAACCGGTTGCGCCGGATGCTCCACCGCATTTTGGTTTTTTCAGGGAATGTTGCGGATTTGGTGGAGCTCTGTGGAACAGTCCTGCGGGTATTTCCCCGAAATTTAATCGATTGTTCAGCAACCGGTAACAATGGATAAACCTTTTTCTGCTATACTTTCCCAACTGAGAAGATAATGGAGGAATGTGCCCATGAAGAAACTGGGGAAATTTCTCCGCTCCCGCTTTGTTTTGGGGGCGGCGTGTATTTTGCTGGAATTTGCCGTACTGGTGGCCCTGTTTTGGCTGCTGTATGCCTATTTTATGCCGATTACTGTCCTTGCCTGGGTCATTCATGTGGTGGCGCTGCTGGCCCTGTTCAATGAGGACGATATTCCGGAGTTTAAGCTGCTGTACCTGACCATCCTCCTGATGGTGCCGGTGTTGGGGACATTCGTGGTGCTCATTCTCCGGAGCAATACGGCCAGCAAAAAGGACTATCAGCGATACGAACAGTCCATGCGGGAGGTGTTGCCCCGCTTGCCCCGGGAAACCCAACCGGAGCAGCTCAAGACCCAATCTCCGGAGGCGTGGCTTCAGGCAAACTATCTTCAAGACGCCACAGGATATCCCTGTTTTGCTCACACCCGGACGGAGTATTTCCCTTTGGGCGAGGACTTCCATCGGGCGCTGGCAGAGGATTTGGAGGGGGCAACGCAGTTCATCTTTCTGGAATATTTCATTGTGCAGGAGGGACAGATGTGGGATTCCGTCCATGACATTCTGCGCAGGAAGGTCCGGCAGGGTGTAAAGGTATATATGATGTATGACGACTTCGGCTGTATGACCACCCTGCCGGAGCGGTATTATGCCCAGCTCTGCAACGAGGGGATTCACTGTGTCCCCGCCAACAAATTCAAGCCCATCATCTCCCACATCCACAACAACCGGGACCACCGGAAAATTGCGGTCATTGACGGGCGGGTGGGGTACACCGGAGGAGTCAATCTGGCGGATGAATACATCAATGCCATTACCCGCTTCGGTCACTGGAAGGATACGGCTGTGCGGTTGGAGGGCAGTGGGGTCTGGAATTTGACGGCATTGTTTGTGGCCCAATGGAACACGCAAACTGACGACCGGATTGCCGTACGGGAGGTTTTAACTCCACCTGAGGAAAAGCGGGACGGTCGGGGCTATGTGATGCCCTTTGGCGATGGGCCGAAACCCATCTATACCGACACCATTGGCAAAAACGTTTATCTGAACATGATTAACGCCGCTAAGGACTATCTCTATATCATGACGCCCTATCTGATTTGTGACCGGGAGTTGCTCAATGCCCTGCGGCTGGCGGCACGAAAGGGGGTAGATGTGCGGCTGATTACGCCGCATATTCCGGACAAGAAGATCGTCTTCCTCCTGACTCGCTCCAATTACCGCGCGCTGATGGCAGACGGGGTGCGCATCTATGAATATACCCCCGGCTTTGTCCACGCCAAGAACTTCCTCTGCGACGATGTTTTTGCTGTCTGCGGCACCATCAATCTGGACTACCGCTCTCTGGTGCATCATTTTGAATGTGGCGTTTGGATGTATGACACCGACTGCATCATGGACATGAAGCGGGACTTTTTGGAGACGCTGGCGCTTTCTCGGGAAGTCACGGAGAAGTCGCCCCGGATTTCGGCCTGGCAGCAGCTTTTGGCCGGTGTCCTGAAGATTTTGTTCCCGCTCCTGTAAACGCTCAGATTTAACATTTCTCTAATCTTTCCCAAAACTTCTCCAAACACTCTTCCGGTATCCTATGGTCATCACACAAAACACAGACCACATGGAGGTAATCTGACATGAAAAACAAGGAAAAGCAGACCAAAGCACTGGATGCCATTGAGCAAGGCGTTGTTACCGGCTACCGGAAGATCGAAGACGGCGTGGTCGGCGGTTACAAGAAGATTGAGCGTGGCGTTGTGGGTGGCTTTACCAGAATGGTCGATGGCTTTGTCGACCGCTTTCTGACCAAAGCGGGGGAGAGTGCGGAAGAAGCCAAGACCCGCATGGCGCAGGAACAGCAGGAGCGGGAAGAAGCCGCCAAAGCCCGAATCGCCCAGAGTCAGGCCACGACTCACGCCTATGTGGAGCGCAGCCGGAACGCCGGAAAGCAGGAGTAAGGGGAGGGAAAAGCACATGAACAGAAACGATCAGGAATTCCTGGTGCAGAAGATTCGCACCCAGTACACCGAAAAGGAATACACCAAGCTGGATGCTCTGCGGGCTCTGGACAGAAAGGTCAAGCGTCCTGTCAACATCTTCGCCTATGTCTTTGGCATTGTCGGCGCACTGGTTCTGGGCGGTGGCATGAGCCTGACCATGGATGTGATCGAACCCGGTACTTATCTGGGCATCACGATTGGAGAGAATATGATGCTCCCCGGCATTCTCGTCGGTCTGGTGGGGCTTATTCTGGTGAGTCTGTGCTATCCGATCTATGGCAGACTCCTGGATAAGCGGAAGAAAAAGTACGCAGACCGGATCATTGCGCTGGCTGAAGCGGAAGAATTTGAAAAATAAAGCCGTTAATCGCGAAGCGCCCTCGGCATTTCACCGGTGATGAAGGGATTCGTTAAGTCCGGCGGGTGGCTTCGATGGCAACCGGCGGTATCTCCTGATGAATACTGCGGGTGGCGCAACCTGCGTTTGACTCCGGGAAAGGTCAGCAACAGTGTTGGCCGTTCCCGGTGAAGTCCGTGGTTACGCCCTGTGGCAATCGTGAACCTGCATACAACCATAGTCGCAAAAAATGCGGTCGCCCCACACATTTGGTGAGGTGACCGCAAAATCTATATCTGATTATTTTCGCTTTTCCGGGGCAACCGGCCAATAGCCGTATTTCTTCCGCTTGAGTGCAAGAAATAGTCCGGACAGCACCATGGCCATAAACTCCGCCACCACAATAGACATCCAAATGCCGTCAATCTCCCAGATCAGCGGCAGGAGCAGTACCGCCGCCACCTGAAAAACCAGCGTCCGCAGGAAAGAGATGATGGCCGAGGTCACGCCGTCATTGAGGGCGGTAAAGAAGCCTGAGCCAAAAATGGCATAGCCCATAAAGGGGAAAGACAGGGCGAAAATCCGGAAGCCGGAAGTGGTCAGGTCCAGCAAACTCCGGTCATAGCCCACAAACAGCCGGGCAAGTGGCACATTCAGCACTTCTCCCACCGCCAGCATCACAATGCCGAAAATCCCCAGCATAATCAGACTCTTGCGCAGCAGTCCCTGCAATTCCCGGTGGTTCTTCGCCCCATCGTGGAAGCCAATAACCGGGGCAGTGCCAATGGAATAGCCGATAAATGCGGCGGCAAAGATAAAGCTGACATACATCATCACGCCATAAGCTGCCACCCCATTCTCTCCGGCGTACTTCAGAAGCTGAATGTTATAGAGCATACTGACCACATTCATGGAGATATTGCTCATAAACTCCGATGAGCCGTTGATGCAGGCTTTTACCAGGGCTTTTCCATCCGGTTTGGTCTTGCCCAGACGGAGGATACTGCTGTTCTTCCGGAAGAAGTAAACGAGGGGAACAGCGCCACCCACCACCTGACTCATGGCAGTGGCAACGGCTGCGCCCACCAGCTTTAGTTCCTGAGGGAGTGTCAGCACCAGCACTGCATCCAGCACCATATTGGTCACACCGGAGGAAATGGTGACCAACAGACCAAGCTGAGGTTTCTCCGCCGTGACAAAGAAACTCTGAAACAGAAGCTGCAGCACATAAAAGGGCAGAGCCAGCAGGATAATCCGGCCATAGACCACGCAGTATTCCAGCAATTCCCCTTCTGCGCCCAATAACCGGGAGATGGGGCGGATAAAGACAATACCCAGCACCGCCAGAATGACGCCCAGCCCAAAGGCCACATAGGTAAACAGGGAAAAGAGCCGGTTTGCTCTGACCTTGTCCCCCTCACCGAAGGCTTTGGCCACAATCGCCGTGCCACCTGTGCCGAAAATGAAGCCCACAGTGGCCACAATCATCAAAAAGGGGATAATCAGATTGACCGCGGCAAAGGAGGTCTTTCCCGCAAAATTGGAGACAAAGAATCCATCCACCACGCCATAAATGGAGGTAAATACCATCATGGCCATGGATGGCAGGGTAAACCGCAAGATCCTGCGGTAGGTGAAATGGTCAGAAAGCTGTATTTTCATGGGCTTCTCCCTTCTCTTTGGTTAAAGACGGCATATGGGAATCCTTCCCTTTGGCAGTGGGGGCGCAGTCGGTCTCCAGGGTCAGCGCGGGGAGTTGCGCACGGAAGTCCTCCAAATAGCGGGCCAGAAACTGAATGTGGGCATCCATCTCCGGCTCAGACCAGTTGGAGAAGGCCGCCACCTCTGCTGCAAAAAGCCGGGCGACGGTTCTGTCTGCATAATCCCTGCCCGTTTCCGTCCACTGAACCAGTTTGCTTCTTCCCCGATAGGGGGTGAGGCAAATGATTCCCTCTTTTTCCAGACCCCGGAGGGCGGAGTTGATGGTCTGCTTGGTACAGCCGGAGCGTCTGCACAGCTCAGTCAGGGGGCAAGCGCCGCCGCTGTCGTGGAGGGCATAGAGCACCCGCAAATTGCTGTCCGCCATCCCCAGTTTCTGAGCGGCCTGGTGGTAGAGAGCCTCTGTTTCTGCCATGAGGTAGTTGATGCGGTGGATTTTTTCTGCGTAAATGGGATTCATGGTGGGCACTCCTTGTCCGAAATCGTACCTGCACAGTATAGTACGGATTCGGACGAATGTCAATAGGCTTTCCCCGGATTCCTGTCTTTTTTCTGAAAATGAGCAAAACCGGCAGAGGCGGGCCCGCTCCCCTGTATTCTGAACCGTTTACCCCGTAAAATTGACCGATTGGCGATTTTTTGCCCATTTTTCCGGATTTTGTGCTATAATATGGGCACAGGAGGTGAGAAGAATGCGATTCAATCTGATTCTCGACCCCGGGGCGGAGGAGTCGGTCACTGTTGTTGCCCATTGCCGCTCCGATTTTACCGACCGGTTGGAGGCGCTGGTGCAGCGGCAGGCCGGATTGGCGCAAATCGCCGCCTACACCGAAGACGGCATGACCCCTCTGCGTTTTGCGGACATCGAGTGCATCACCATTGAAGATGGCAAAACCTATGCCATTGACACTGCCGGAAAACGTTACCGCCTGCGCTACCGGCTCTATGAACTCGAGGAGCTGTTGCCGCCATTCTTCATCCGCATCAACAAATCGGCACTGGCCAATGAAAACCGGCTGGAGCGATTCACCGCATCCTTCAGTGGGGCAGTAGATGCCTGGTTTCGCTGTGGGTACAAAGAATACGTCTCCAGGCGGTGCTTCAAGGAAATCAAAAGGAGGCTCGACCATCGATGAACATCCATCTGCGCAACTTTATTCAAAGGGGACTTATGGCCGCCGGTGGCGGTCCAGTGGTTTTGGCCATCATCTATGGCACTTTGGGGCTGACCGGGGCGGCAGAAGCCCTCGTCCCCCAGAAGATTTGTCTGGAAATCCTGACCGTCACCCTGATGGCCTTTATTGCCGGAGGCATTGGCGTGGTCTATCAGATGGAGCGGCTGCCTTTGCTGGCGGCAACGGCCATCCATGCCATGGCACTGTATCTGGACTATCTGCTGATTTACCTGCTCAATGACTGGCTGAGCCGGAGCTGGCAGTCAGTGGGGCTGTTTACGGTCATCTATGTCTTGGGCTATGGGCTGATTTGGCTGGTCATTGCGCTGTCCATCCGGCGGAAGGCCGCCTCAGTCAATGGGGCGCTGGGACGGCGGAAGATATAGACATAACCCCCGGTCTGCGTGCATAGGCTTGACCGGGGGTGAACCATATGAAAAAACGAGATTCTTTCATCTGCATTTTTGCGCTGGCGGTGGCTTTGGTGCTGACGTTGACCGCCCTTTATCCTGTGGCGGTGGAGGCCGGCTCCTGGGGGCTCAGTTTTCCTGCAGCAGGTCAGCCGCCGGTGGGCAATGCCACGGTGCAGGAACTAAAGAAACTGGATGCCGTCTATGTGGGCGACACCGAAAAGAAGACGTTGTACCTCACCTTTGATGCCGGTTACGAAAATGGCTATACGGCGAAGATTCTGGATGTATTGAAGGCCCATGATGTCCCCGCCGCCTTCTTTCTTGTGGGCTCATATTTGGAGCGCAATCCGGAATTGGTGAAGCGGATGGTGGACGAGGGCCATCTTGTGGGCAACCACACCGCCCATCATCCGGATATGTCCAAAATCTCCGACCTGTCCGCCTTCGGCAAGGAACTGCAACAGGTGGAGGACAGCTACCGGACCATTACCGGGCAGGAAATGGAGAAATACTACCGCCCGCCCCAGGGGATTTACAGCAAAGACAACCTGACCATGGCCAAAGAACTGGGCTACAAAACCGTCTTCTGGTCGCTGGCCTATGTGGACTGGAACAACGACAGCCAGCCCACCCGGGAGGCGGCGATGGATAAGCTGATGGGGCGCATCCACAATGGGGCGGTGATTCTGCTCCACTCCACCTCCAAAACCAACAGCGAGATTCTGGACGAATTCCTTACGGCGCTGGAGGGTCAGGGCTATACTTTTGCCGCTCTGCCGGAGCTGTTTGCACAAAATCCGGGAGAATGAATACCATGGAATGAGCGGCTCACAAAGCCACTCCACATCAAATTTCGGAGGTATTCATCATGAACTGTAACTCTGGTTTCTTCGGCTGTGGCAACAACTGCTGGTGGATCATCATCCTGCTGCTCCTGTTCTGCAACGGTGGTTGCAATATGCCCGTCTGCAACAGCGGCTGTGGCAACAACTGCGGCTGCGAGAGCAACAACTGCGGTTGCTGCTGAGTTCTCCCCTTTGGGGTACTAGGGAATGATGAATTGGCACTGCCTTTCGGGGTATCCTGAGGGGCAGTGCCTCTTTTTTGGGAGATTCTCATCGAAAGTCTCATTTTAGTCAAGTATAATTCAAAGTATACTTACAATTATTGCCGGAAAAGATGAAGATTTCGGGCTGAGTTTTTGTTTCCCCATTTGATGCCCATTCCCGCAGACAAAAATTAAAGGAGGACCAGACGCATCCGATCCCCCCAGGTATTCTCCGCAGAGATATACCGCAATTCATATTTATATTATACGGTAAGTCACCTCAAAATGCAAGAACATTTTTATATATTCTGGCAAAATTGTTTTGAGCATAGCTTACCAAGGCAGCTGCAACCAGGAGAATCATCCGCCGTATTTTTCTTTGTCGCAAACCCTTTCTCTCAACGCCTTGATTTTTGCGTTGTTATCGGTATGAATAATCTGGTTGTAGATGCTGATTGGAATCTTTTTTCGCAACCTTTCCGTACTCTCGACAAACGAGGTTATCAGATGCGGCATACTATCTTCTGACAAATGCAGCAGCATAAGCTGGTATACAATAAGCACCAAATAATCCGTAATTGTTGAAAAAGTGACATTAGGGACGCCGGTGGCGTTGGAAATTGCACTGCACAATTGCTTGCCAATCTTGCCTGTGCGGAATCTCGTATCAAAGGTAACATCATTATGCGCAATTGCATTTCGGAGATCCCGGGTTGTAAATATCAATATCTGAGGCATTTTAGCATCAGTATCATCCGACTGGCTGATTCCAATCTTTTCAGAAATGGCTTTTCTGCAATGCAAATTTAAGCAAGAGACAAAACGACCAAACTCACCCAGACTAAGCAACTCAAAAATTGCCCAGATTGGCAGGTTAGCACCTTTGCTCAGGTAGTGCTCGGCGATTTTGTTCTCGCGGCCAAATGCGTCTGTTTGCACCTTGTTGATCCGGTCGCGCAACTCCAAACGCCGCTTCAATTCCACCTTGAATTTATCTTCTGCCTGTTTGCGTTCCTTGTGGTCAGCAAATACTTTACCAGTTGTGGAGAACATCTTGTAGTTATCCAGGAGGCAGTTATAGATATCAACGAAACTATCAGAGTTGGCCATGCAAGCGATGATTTCAAGGGCATAACTCTTAAGTGCCGTTTCAATCTGCATAACGAGAGGATAGAACAAGGCTTTTAATTCCGCATCGAATTCGTATACAGCGAGTAGTTCGTCAAAATCTTTATAAACAACGGGTCGTGATGTTCGCTTGATGTATCAATACCCCTTATATCCATGGTAATACCCGATATTCATCAACTTGCGTTTTTGAACAACTCCTGCAATTGCCATGCCCTTCTCGTCGCTTAAGTAGCGCATCAATTCTTCTGTTGTCTTTGGCGTTTTATCTGACATATTATATCTCTCATTTCAAGAACCGGCATCCTGTGTTTGCGTATCTCATATCAAGCGGAGGTACACGATAAACATGCACCAGCTCCAATTTACCCCTCCGCCAGCCGGAAATCTAGGGTAATCTCCTCTGTCTCCGGCTTGAGCTGGATATACTTCACCCCGGCCGAGTCCATCATGCGCTTGGAGGCAATGGTGGAGGGGGTATCGGCATACTTGTCCGAAAGATAGATGACCTGTCTCACACCGGACTGGATGATGGCCTTGGCGCACTCGTTGCAGGGGAACAGCGCCACATACAGCCGACTGCCCCGCAAATCCCGCCCATTGGCATTGAGGATGGCATTGAGCTCTGCGTGTACCACATAGGGATACTTGGTTTCTTCCCCATCCCGCTCCCAGGGGTACTCGTCATCGGAGCAACCGTTGGGCAGACCATTGTAGCCGGTAGAAATGATGATGTTCTCCGGCGAGACGATGCAGGCCCCCACCTGGGTATTGGGGTCCTTGCTTCTCCGGGCGGCCAGCATAGCCACGCCCATGAAATACTCGTCCCAGCTAATATAATCCTGTCGCTTCATGGGATATGCCTCCTTAATACAGAATCAGATCCCGAATCTGGATGATGGCCATGAGGGTTGCGCACAGCGCCAGACCCACCATGGGAATACTCCACCGCAGAACAGGCTTTTCCGCCCGGACTCTGCGGATGATGTGCAGTACAACGGCCGTATCCATGGCCACGGCGCACAGGCACAGCACTACTGCCGCGCCAATCCCACCGACAAAGAAAGTGGCAATTACGCTTATGACTGCCACAGCATACAGGCAGAAAATCAGATCAAACTTTTTCATTGGTACGAACCTCCCGGAAGATTATCTTCCATATTATAGCAGATGTGCCCCGCCGACGCAAGAACCCATTGCGAAATTTCCTCTGCCATGGTATGATATGGGCAGTATTTTTCAGGAGGAATCAGGATGCTGAAGATTGGGAATCTGGAAATCCCGGGGATTGTGGCGCTGGCCCCCATGGCTGGGGTCACAGACTGGGCATACCGCACCATATCCGCTGAGTTGGGCGCGGCCATTACGGTGACGGAGATGGTATCCAGCCGGGCGCTGATGTATGGCGACAAGAAAAGTGCCGCCCTGCTGAAGAAGAATCCGGGCTCTGTGGTGGGTGCGCAAATTTTCGGCAATGACCCGGAGGTCATGGCACTGGGGGCAAAGCTGGCGCTGGAAATTTCCGGATGTGACTTTATTGACATCAATATGGGCTGCCCCATGGCCAAGATTGTGGGCAATGGGGATGGCTGTGCATTGATGAAGAATGTGGATTTGGCCGCAAGCATTGTGGCGGCTGTAGCAGGGGCTGTTCCCGTGCCGGTGACGGTGAAGTGTCGTCTGGGCTGGGACAAGGGCAGCATCAACGTTCTGGATTTGGCCAGAGCGGTGGAGGATGCCGGAGCCGCCGCCCTTTCCGTCCATGGCAGAACCAGAACCATGCTCTACTCCGGAGTAGCCGACTGGGACACCATCGCCAAGGTGAAGGATCGACTTTCCATTCCTGTGATCGCCAACGGAGACATTATGTCCGGCGAAGCGGCAGTGCAATGTCTGAGGCGCTCCCATGCAGACGGGCTCATGGTGGGCAGAGCCGCCTTTGGTGACCCGTGGATTTTCCGAGAAATTGACGATGCCCTCTCCGGCAGAGAAATTGCCCCCAGACCGCCCCTGTGCCAGCGGGTAGATACCGCCGTCCGGCAACTGGAATTGGCCAGAGAGGACAAGGGGGAGCACATCGCCTGTCTGGAGGCACGGAAACACTTCGCCTGGTATCTCCGGGGTGTGCCCTACAGTGGATTCTATAAGGATCAGATTTCCCATATTGGTACCATGGAGGATATTTACCGGATTGCCAAGGAGATTAAGCGGGATTTGAAATAGTTTGGTTAAGGAAGATCGAGACGTTGAGGACAACCTCCCCACAAGAAATCACTTCCCGAAGGGAAACATCGCAGCGAAGCGACATCACTGCCGAAGGCATCATCACTGCCGCAGGCAACATCACTGGCAAAGCCCAGGTGCGGAGGAAATCCCACCTACAACCCATAAACACAGGAGGTTTATGATGCCGAAAATACAAACCATGACCCAAGGCCGCCCTCTGCGGCTGCTCATTGCCTTTGCTCTGCCCCTGATGCTGGGCAACATCTTTCAACAACTTTATACCGTCGTAGACACCGCCATTGTGGGCCGGGGCGTGGGACTGGATGCTTTGGCCGCGCTGGGGACGGTGGACTGGATGAACTGGATGGTGCTGGGCATTGCCACCGGCTTTACCCAGGGCTTTTCTGTGCGGATTGCCCAGAAATTCGGTGAAGGCGACTGGGACGGTGTCCGGTTTGTGGCCGGGCAGTCTGCCGTACTCTCTTTCGGCATTGCCCTCTTGTGCACGGCACTGATTCAATTGGGCCTGCCCCTGTTTTTAGTGCTGTTGCGGATTCCTCAGGAATTGCGGGCTCTGGCTTCCCTCTATACCCGGGTGCTCATGGCCGGATTCCCGCTGGTGGTGCTCTATAACTATTGCAGCGCCATTCTCCGGGGCATCGGTGACGGAAAAACGCCTCTGCTTGCCATGATTGTGGCCGCCTTTACCAATATCATTCTGGACGGCGTGACGGTCTTTGTCCTCCGTTGGGGAATAGCCGGTGCGGCGGCGGCTACGGTCTTTGCGCAGGGCGTGTCTGCTGTGGTCTGTATCCTGAAGATCCGGCGCACACCCCTGCTCCGCTTTGGTAAGCAACAGCTCCGGATGGATATGGAGGTCTGTACCGGGCTCGTTGGTCTGGGTGCACCCATCTCGGTCAAAAATATTCTGGTGGCACTGGGTGGCATGACCATTCAGACCATCGTCAACGGCTTTGGCACCAGCTTTATTGCCGGATTTACTGCCACCAATAAGCTCTATGGCGTGCTGGAGACGGCGGCATTGTCCTATGGCTATGCCGTGACCACCTATGTGGGGCAGAATTATGGAGCAAAACAGCCGGAGCGCATCCGCAAGGGAATGCGGGCTGCCACCGTCTTGTCCCTGCTGACCTCGGTGGTCATTGCCGCAGTGATGATTGTCTTTGGGCGACCGATTACCATGCTCTTTATCTCCGCCGATGATCCCAATTTGGTGGCCGCCGCCGGAGATACGGCTTATCTGTATCTGGTGTTTATGAGTGTGTCTCTGCCGGTATTGTATGTGATGTATGCATATCAGGCGGCACTGCAGGGCATGGGCAGGACGGTCATTCCCATGTTCTCCGGCTGTGTGCAGTTGGCTCTGCGTGTGGGGCTTGCCCTCATTGTGGGCTGGACCGGGTACGAAATGGGCATCTTCGGGGCAGAGGTTGCCGCCTGGTATGGGGCGGCGGTAATTCTGGTGGTGAGCTACTTCCGCTGTATCCGGAAAGCCTTCCCAAAAGACGCAACGGCCGGCCACCTGAATCCTGCAACATAAGCAAAAATGAACATCATCCGAATCACCGCCTCCGGAGGCGGTGATTTTTGCCGGGTCGGGGCAGGAACGGTGTAAACAGGGGATAAAAAAGCCTGCCCCGGGTTAAGAGGCAGGCATTTTATCACTCGGTAAAGGTGAAGCGGACGATATTGCCCTTGCCGTTGCCGGTAATGACCACGGTAGAGCCGTCGGGCTTCTCGATGATTTCCATAATGGGGTAGCGGCCATCGGCTTCGGCGTAAGCTCTGGGGCTCTCGGCTTCGGCTTCTACAATGGTGCGCTTGGCGTACTTTTCCCCGCCGCAGGGGGTAATTTCCTCAATGATGATTTCGTACTCGTGCATGAGGACTCTCCTTTATTTGGAAGCGATTGCTTCGATTTCAACGAGCGCATTCTTGGGCAGAGTCTTGACGGCAAAGGCGGCTCTGGCGGGGCAGGATTCCGGGAAGAACTGGGCATAGACCTGATTCATCTCGGCAAAGTCGCCCATATCGGCCAGCAAAACCGTGGTCTTGACCACATCGGCGCAGGTATATCCGGCGGCTTCCAGAATCGCCTGAACATTCTTCAGACTCTGACGGGTCTGGGTGGCGATGTCTTCCCCGGCGAAAGCCCCGGTGGCGGGGTCAATGGGGAGCTGACCGGAGATAAAGAGCAAATCGCCGGCACGGACAGCCTGAGAATAAGGGCCGATAGCAGCGGGGGCATTGGGGGTCTGGATGGTCTGTTTCATGGGATAGTCCTCCTTGTTCCATTTGGATGTTCTTACTTCAGAGTTTAGCCCCAAATGATGGGAAAGTCAAGGAGAATTTTTTCAACTGACCACAGTCTATTGCCCGTTGGTGGGCTTGGTTGGCAGGGAAATCAGGGCTTACCCCAAAAAGTGTGCATTGCCAACAGGTTGACATAATCACATTCCGCAAAACATACGCCTCCGCGAAGCCCTTATCCAGGCTACTCCTGCTGCCCGAGAGCATGACAGCAAGCCCCCATAAACAGGTAAAACAGAGGACTGACCAATACCTGACTGATGCCAAAGAGGGCATGAATGGCATAGCCCACCACCGGCAACAGCAGGGGCAGACGCCGCTGATCCAGCATTTTCGCCGCCGGGACAGCCACCGCCAAAATCAGCGCCATCTGCAACACCATCGCCGGTAAGCCGCAATTGACCCACAGATTCAGATACTCGTTGTGCGCCGCATCTACACTGGTTCTTCGTGCCGGACGGTCGGGGAATTCCCGGGTGAAGGTCAGATCAGAGCGGTAATTGTAGGTGTCCGGACCGCCACCCAAAAGAGGCTTGTCCAGGCCCAAAGAAACGGCATCTTTCCAAATGGCAATCCGGGAAGAACCCAAAGTGTCAGGAGGATTCAGCCGGGTCAGGTCATGAAGGCTCTGCAAAGTCTCATTACCCCCAGAATAGAAGAACAGGAACAAAAAGACCAGCAGAATCAGCAGAATATAGCCCAAAACAATGGCTTTGCCCAGCCGGGGATAGCCCTTCCCCTCCGGCAACCGGCGGAGAAGCACCATGGCCGGAAGACTGACCAGCACCAGCGCCAGAAGCAACCAGGAAAGACCGCTCCACGCAGGATAAATGGTCAGCACATCCTGAGAAAAGGTATATCCCAGCATGGTTTTTCCCAGCGCCAGCAAACTTAAGCCCAGGACAATCTCGCCCATTCGCCGCAACCCCAGCCCCTTCGCCACGCACAGGGGGAGAAGCAACGCCAGACAACCCAGAATCGCCACCGGACCTGCCGTCACTTCGCTGAGCAGCAATGCGCCCCATGCGGCAAGTCCACCGGCAAAGTAAATCCAGCGGTCTTTTTCCTTGCTGACACAGTATAAGCCCAGCAGATACAGACACAGCACCGTGAGCATGGCAGAGAGCAAATCAGAGTTGCCGATGGTGCCCATGTATTCGCCGCTGTACCGCTCGCCCCGGTGGTGGAAATTCAGCTCGCCGGGATAGAGGCGCAAAGGATTCAGCCCCAAAAACTGAGCCAGTGCCAAAGCAAAATTCAGCATCCCGGTGAGGCTTGCCCCCATTGCGGTCAGCTTGCCGGGAGACCAGAATCGTGACGCCAAAAGGAACAACAGCATATACGCCAAAAGGGTTAATGCCCCCTCTTTTCGCCGGTCGCCCAGCCAGACCACCTGAGGGAAGTCTGACAACAGCGCCGACAGCAGTACCCAAACCATCATCCCCGCCGCCAGAATCCGGGATAGCCGCTGCCATTTGCTGACCGTCTTTTCCGGGGCTAGAGACCCCCGTTTCCGGGTCAAGCCCTGAATCACAAGGGTCAGCGTCAGAAGCACCAGAAAAACTGCGGTGGCATAGAGAAACAGCCTGAATTTTGGGTTTACCATGTCGCTATAGCCCTTTTCCGGCACCCACAGCAGGAAGCCGGTTAACATAAACAATCCGTACAAACCCAGGACGGCCTGCGGGTTCAGTACCTCCTGCCACCGGGGCAGGGGAAACAGCTTCCGCTTCATTGGGCAAGGTAGGCCGTAATGGCCTGCCGGGTGGCGGCACAGCTACCCTGAACGAAATTGGGTTTGCCACCGCCCCGACCCTGAAGCGCCTGATTGAATTCCTTGATGAAGGTCCGTAAATCCCCCTGCTGATGGCAGATGGCATAGCGGTAGCCCTCGTTGTCGTCGCCGGAGAAGATGGCGCACCGTCCACCGCAGACTGCGCCCACTTTATCCGCCAGTCGCCGCAGAGCATCGGGACTCAGATCTTCCCGGAAGAGAACCACATCCCCCTTGCCGGCATATTCCTTGCTGATGGCCTCAAAAAGCTGATTCTCCAGGTTGCCCAGGCGGAATTTCATGGCTTCGGCGTCCGCTTTGAACTTCCGGGCGACTGCGCCGGTTTCCAGCGGTTTGGCGGAGAACAGGTTGCTGACCTGACGGTTTTGCTCTGCCAGACGGGAGAAATAGGACAGTGCTCTTCCGCCGCAGACGATTTCCATGCGGACACCCTGATGGAACTTCTCCCAGGAGAGAATCTTCACCATGCCTACCTGCCCACTGCGCTTGACGTGAGTGCCACAGCAGGCACAGCAGTCATAGCCCGGGAAGGTAACCAGCCGCACCGCCCCGGTCAGGGCCTTTTTGCTGCGGTAGGTCTGGTTTTCCAGCGCCTCACCCTCCACAAAGCGGCACTCCACCGGCACATCCTGCCAAATGGCTTCGTTTGCGGCCAGTTCCAGCCCGGGAACATCCTCCTGAGGGATAACGCCGTCAAAGTCGATGGTGATGGTCTCCGCGCCCATATGGAAACCCACATTGTGGAATCCATAGCGGCTGTGGATGATACCGGAGAGGATATGCTCGCCGGAGTGTTGCTGCATCAGGTCGAACCGCCGCCTCCAGCAGATTTCCCCCTCCACGGTACTGCCCACCGGGAGCGCACCGTCACAGAAGTGGATGATTTCCTCCCCCCGCTCACGGACATCCAGCACCCGGACGGTGCCCAAAGTGCCCTGGTCTGCCGGCTGCCCGCCGCCCTCGGGGTAGAAGGCGGTATTGTCCAGTGTGATTTCCCACTGCCTACCATTCTGGGTGCAACCGGTGACCTGTGCGGTAAACCGGGTCAGGTGGGCGTCTTTATAATATAGCGTATGGGGATTCATGGTTGACCTCCCTGCTTTCTTAAGTATTTCACCGCAGACAGACCTGCCTTAGCCCCCTGCGCCACAGCCTCAGCCACCTGCAGAAGGCCACCGGTGCAGTCTCCGGCGGCAAAGAGTCCGGGGACATTGGTGGCCATATGTTCATCTACCAGAATCTTGTTCCCCTCGGTCATCAGTCCCAGCTTCTTGGCCAAATCGCCGCTACCCGCTGTGCCCAGAGCCACAAAGAGGCGGCTCACCGGTTGCGCTGTACCATCGGAGAAACGCACCTGCCGGAGAATACCGTCTTCGCCCTCCAAAGCGGCAATGGCTCTGGTGTCCACCGTCAGATTGTCGGGGATATGCTGAGGCGCAGTCTCCCCATTGGTCAGTAGGGTAACTTTGGCGGCCAAGGGCAGCAGAACACCGGCTTCATGGAGGGCATATTCCCCCGCACCAAGCACAGCCACTTCCTTGCCCCGGCAGAAGAACCCGTCGCATACGGCGCAATAGCTGACCCCAGCCCCGTCAAATTCCTGCAGACCGGGCAGTTTGGGGGCTCTGCGCTGTGCTCCCGCTGAGAGAATCAGGGTTTTCCCGGAGAAAACGCCATCGGTGGTTTCTGCGGTCAATCCGGTCATTTCAAAGCCCAAACCCAAAACCTGGGTCTGAACGGTCTCAATGCCCAGCCGCTCCGCCTGGGCAAGCCCGGCTTCAAAGAGTGCCTGCCCCGAAATGGGCTGGGGGAAGCCATAATAATTCTCAATGGACTCCGCCTTTGCCAGTGCGCCGCCGTCCCGATACAGCAAAGTTACCTTCAGACCGGCTCTTGCGGCATAGATGGCGGCTGTCACACCGGCAGGACCGCCACCCAAAACCAATACATCACTTTCTCTCATCTGTTCCTCCAAAACTATCCAGCGCCAGCTTGAAACTGCCGTAAATTCCGGCATCGTTGCCCAGTCTGGCCAAAGCGAATTCCACCGTATTGCAGGCGTGGAATACATATCGGTTAAAGTACTTTTGAATTCCCGCCAGAAGGGGTGCGCCGGCTTTGGATACGCCACCGCCCAGCACCACAATCTCCGGGTCGACCACACAGCACACCGCCGCCAGGAATCGGGCGAGGAAACGGTAATACCGCTCCAGAATCTCCTGCGCCAGCTCGTCGCCGATTGCGCCCATGGCGAAGATGTCTCTGGCGGTGACCTGGGGAAGTTGACGCAAGACAGAGGGCTTGTCGCTTTCTTCCATGGCCTTCTTTGCCATGCGGGAGATTCCGGTGGCAGAGCCATACTGCTCGGCACAGCCCCGCTTGCCACAGCCGCAGGTCTCCGGGTCGTCCCATTCCATGGGAATGTGGCCGATTTCGCCACCTGCGCCGTGTGCGCCATAGACCATTTTTCCGTCAATGACAATACCGCCGCCGATGCCCGTTCCCAAGGTGGCCAGGACCATGCTCCGGTGACCCTGACCGCCGCCCTTCCAGCACTCGCCCAGTGCCGCCACATTGGCATCATTGGCCGCCGCCACCGGCAGTCCGGCAAGCTTACCCAGAGACTCCGGCAAATCCACCACCGGCCAGCCCAGATTCACGCAGTGATCCACCACGCCCCGGCTGTCCACCGGACCGGGCACGCCCAGGCCAACACCAAGAACAGACTCCCGGTCAATGCCATGCCTGGATAAAGCGCCTGTAATGGCGGTGGCAATATCCGGCAAAATGGCACTGCCGGAATCCGTGGTATTGGTGGGAATCTCCCACTTCTCCAGCAATTCGCCGGACTCCGTAAACAGTCCCAGCTTAACGGTTGTGCCGCCCACATCAATGCCAAAACCATATCTCATTGATCATTCCTCCAGTATATCCCGGCAAAGGCAGCTTCGCCGGGGGGTTTTCTATATTATAGCGCATGACGGGGGAAAAAGCTAGAGAAAATGAAGGTACTTCGCCGGGAAGCACCGGGGCTGCACCGGTGAAATGTCTGCGGTGAACGGATTGAACAGGGAGCAGCATACGCAATGCTCCAGCAAGTGCGTACGGTGCTGTGAAGGTCGCTCCGGGTAACCGTCAGACAGCAACCTCCCGGACAATCCGCACCTGCCCTCGCCCATGCGCAACAAGGAACACGCAGGGAACTTCCTGTGAATCATTGGAAAGCCCACAGATTGGTCTGGTTTTTCACGGCAATATCAACCAACAATAACGTCGCTCAGATATTATTCTCCCCCTCTGCCATACTCACCGCCCCCAGCGCCAACCGGAACAGCTCCCACCAGCTCAGCCGCTCCACTTCTTCTGCTGCCACCAGCGGGACGGTAGCCAGAATTTTTCCGCCGGATTCCACCGTCAGTGTCCCCAGTACCTGCCCCGGCGCAACAGGAGCTTCTATGGTCTGGGGCAACTCCACCGTCCGGGTCACACCCTGCAGCAGTGCCTTGTCCACCAAAAGCTGTGCCTCTCCCTGTGCCGTGACTTGCAGACTTTGGCTTTTTCCCAGAATGACTTCCACCGTGGGCAGTTCTTCCTCCTGCACCTCAATCAGGGCATAGTTGGCAAAACCATAGTCCAGCAGCGCCTTGGCCGACTCAAAGCGGGCGGCGGAATTGGGGCAGTTGAGCACCACCGCCACCAGCTCCAGATTCTCCCGCTTGGCACTGGCTGACAAGCAATGCCCGGCGGCAGAGGTATAGCCGGTCTTCAGTCCGGTCGTTCCCTCATAAAACCGCACCAGCTTGTTGGTATTGGACAGTCCAAATGCCCCACCCCGCACCGAGTCCATCCAGATGGTGGTGAACCGCTTGATGTCCGGGTGGTTTTTCAGCAGTTCCCGGGACATGAGGGCGATGTCATAGGCCGTGGTCAGATGTTCCGCCGCCGCCGGGTCATCATCCAGACCTGTGCAGTTGACAAAATGGGTATCCGACATGCCCAACTCCTGTGCCCGGCGATTCATCATCTCCACAAATCCCGCCTCACTGCCGGCAATAAACTCCGCCATGGCGCAGGCGCAGTCGTTGGCTGAGGACACGGCAATGGATTTGACCATATCCTCCACGCTCATGGTCTCCCCCACCTTCAAATAGACCTGACTGCCCCCTTTGGCGGCGGCGGTTTCTGAGGCGGTAACCATGTCCCCCCAGGAAATCCGCCCGGCGTCAACAGCTTCCATAATGAGCAGCATGGTCATCACCTTGGTGACACTGGCAGGCGCCAGCTTCTCTCTGGCGTTCAATTCATAGAGGACCGTCCCGGTCTCCAAATCCATCAGCACCGCCGATGGCGCATCCAACTGCAAATCGGTTGCCTGTGCCGGTATCGGTACTCCCAAAAGCAACACCGCCACCAGAATGATTGTCCAGATTCGTTTGCCCATGTCCATTCCTCCTATGATGGTTTTGGTGGAAGTGTATGACGACAGGGACAAGAAAATGCCGGCGGATACTGGGTTATTTTCCATACCGGGTTGTTGGGGCTGGGACAATTTCGCTTGCTCCTGCCCAAACCGGACAAATCAAGACTTGACTTTTTGAAGGATATTGATTAAATTAAATACAGGAATATGGGCGAAGAAAGGGTGAGCCAGGTCATGAGTTACCGAATTGTGGAGCAGGTTTTTATGCTTCAGGAAACCATCAGTATGCTCTATAAGTATGTCAATGGCATTACATTCCCCGAACTGTTGCAGCAGTGGAAGTTGGCAACGGAGGAAAACAAAGATGACCCCCGGATCCACCGCCTGAACCGCCTGCAACAGATTATGGATCAGGTGTGCGCTGGTCTGGACCCCCGGGATCCGGAACTGCGACACTTCTTCGGTCATGTGGAGTGCGGGTGTGAGGAGGTCTGTCTGGCACAGATTCTGACGGACTCTTTCTGTACGCTGGAGAATCCCGGCTTCTGGGCGCAGGTGGAGGAAATTCTGTCCATCTGGAAGTCTCTGCAAGCCCGTGGGTGCTGGATTCAGCCCAACAGCATGGCAAACCTGAACTTCTCCGATGACCCGGGTAGCCCCGGCGACTTAGGTGAGCAACTCAGCGCCATGAACTACTCCCCCAAATTCCGCAAGACACTGAAATCCGCACTGGAGCATTTTGAAGAAAACCTGTACCGGATTGCCGAGCTGACAGAGCCCCTTTCCCGCCGACTGGAAGAAGCCTACCGGAATGAACCCCAGCTTTTTGCGGGACTGGTACACTTCTGGCAGGAGCGGTTTCGGCAGTCCGACCCGCTGGATTTGCTGACCGCTCTGGGAACAGAGGAAGAAAAGCGGGGTGCAGGGGAGGAGACCTGGGTCAGCCTGTCCCTGATGAACACCAATGCGGTCATTGTCCACATGACGGGGACCAGCGCATTCCCCCTGACGCACAACTGCATGACCATTGGCAGTGCCATCACCAGTACCTCCCGGGCGAAGAAGCGGGGCACGGATTTGGACTCGGTCTATACCATCTTAAAGTGCCTGTGTGACCGGAATCGGCTGGAGATTCTCCACCGGCTCAGCCATGACCGCTCCTACTGCCGGGCTTTGGCAGACACCACCGGCATTGACCCTGGCAACCTGTCCAGAAGCCTGTCCATGCTCTATAGCTATGGCTTTCTCCGTCAGGAGCGGGGGACTTGGCGCACCTATTATGAGACAGACCGGGCGGCCATCCATGAGTTTTTAATGCGGGTGGAGGAAGAAAGGCTCTATGTCAATAGTTGGGGTAGAGACAAATTAACGATTTCCGATTCCCCTGGGGGTTAACCCCCAGGGGAATTTGCGGAACTATCGAGTTGCTGATACTATGTATGAGAATAGAGGATTCT
>SVLX01000032.1 GCA_015067725.1 Oscillospiraceae bacterium
ATAGGAAGGATCGACGATCACCTCGGATTCGTTCCTTCCGCTGAAATATGCGTATATATGCTTTTTATCGATCTGTGCTTCGTAGACCGTTCCGTTCTCGCCGAAGCGGTGGGCAAACCATTCGGCCGTTTCCTGACTTAGTGACCAGAATAGTGCCTTCACGCTTTTGGCGTTGTGAGGGGTTACCCCTCGGTAGACGGTCACCGTATCGTCCAAGGTCTTGAACTGGATATATTCGTCTTGCTCCATGAGGCAAGTGGGATCGGCTTGCTTGAACATCCGCAGGAGCTGATTGACGGTGACATTCACATCCTGGTGCGGTGCTTCTGACCTCGTCCATGCACTGGCGAGGATTTGAGACATATCTTCTCTTGAGAGATGGGGCATGGGTCTTTTTGTTTCCCTAAATTTCGGGAAACGCAATGAAATATAATGGAAAGGGGTGAAATATTGAAGGAATCCGTTTACAAAAGCTATGACGAACTGCCGCTGTTTCTCAATGCGGAAATGGTGGCGAAGCTCCTGGGTGTGTCTCCGTCCACTGCCTATGAGCTGATGCGCGAAAAAGGTTTCCCGGCAATGCGTGTGGGAAACCGCCTGATCGTTCCCAAGGCTGAGTTCCAGACTTGGGTACAAACGCAAATTAATAAGTAAGGGAGTGAAGATCTTGAAATACGAACAGTATCCGTCCCGCAGTGCGAAGCGGAACTACTTTCCTCTGCCCAACGAGATCTTCTCTCTGGGGCTGTCAACAGGCGAGATCGCAACCTATGCTTACCTGATGCGGTGTGAGGATCGTGAAACCTACCAATGCTATCCCTCCTATGAAACCATTGGAGAAGCGATTGGTAAAACGAAGAATACGGTCATGAAGTATGCACATGGGCTTGAGGAAAAGCATCTCATCTACACGGAGCCGACTACGGTCTGGGGTGAGGGCGGACTGAAGCGCAACGGTAATCTGCGCTTCACCATTCGCCCTATCGAGGAAGCGAAGCGGTATCATGTGGAGCGGCAGATGCGGGAAAACGAGCGAAAAAAGCTCGAAGAACAGGTGGCATAATCCTATGTGATTATGCACAAAAGGATAGTTAGCAATGATTATGTAGATATAGCCAAAGGAAAAATAAGTGTTGAAGAAGCGGTTGCGCTGTCAATGTCATTTCAAAATATCGTAAAGATAGATTCCTATTTTAAGGCACTTGATAATAGCATTAGTATTTACGGTGCTCTCTCAAAGCCATACCGTAGGAGAAAGGAAACGCTGTTTGATACGGTGAATCGTGTGTTAGAACATCGACATGGCATGGTTCATCGAATGGGCGTGGATATATCATATTCTAAGGAGGATGTTCTGAGGGATATTGAAAGTGTAAAGGTTGCGTTGAATAGAACATATGAACATATTTGTGATGTGTATGGTTGGGGCACAGAATGTTAGACAAAACAAATATGTATGGACTGAATTTCAGGTCTGATTAATAACAGATTAGTAGTGTGAGGTTCAACAATGTCAAAACCGCCAGTTTTCGTACTGAAAACTGGCGGTTTTGGTCCGAGTGGCGAGACTCGAACTCGCGGCATCCTGGTCCCAAACCAGGCGCCCTACCGACTGGGCCACACCCGGATATTAAGTTAAGAGAAAATGCTCGTTGTGGTCAAATATGTGGTCAAGGAAATTCTACCGCATTTTTGGCGAACATTCAACGGCGGTATTTGCGTATGTTTACGGAGTAACAGGGAAGTATGCAACATTTCGGGAAGTCGAACCGTTTTGGTGTTCCAGGTCCCAAAGCTAGCGCTCTACCAAACTGAGCTACGCCCGGATACCAGCCCCATTATACTACACCCCGCAGAAAAAAGCAAGCAGAAAAGAGACGGTTTTCCTGATGTTGTATAGGTTAAAATGAGATGGATTCTAAAATGCGACGAAGAATCCCCCTAAACGTGGCACTGTACGTTTACCACAACGCACAGAACCCACAGAAGGATTCTTCGTGAGTATCACATTGCAGGCGCACAAGAGGTACTTGCCACAGCCACGGGGTGTTCATTGCGCTTTATACGTCCAAATCCCGAAACCCATAGACCCGCTGCCAAACCCCGTCCCCATCCCGGATATAGCTGCACCGGTGCTTGTGCAGAAAGCGGACAATCTGATAGACATCAATCCAAATCTCGCTGTCACATTCCTTCTGGCTCTCGTCAAAAATGAGCTGAAGACCAAAGTGGAGATGCACTGCCTCAATGTTGTTTACATTTTCCGTGGTGGAGTAGCCTGTCCTGCCCATGAAGCCCAGAAGCTGCCCGGGTTGTACGCTGTCGCCCTCCTGCAGACCAGGCGCATAGGGGGTATCCTTCTGCAGATGGGCATAGTAATAATATCGCTTCCGGTCGTTTGAGCGGATGCCCACCCGCCAGCCGCCATACCGGTTCCAGCCCAGAGCCTCTACCGTGCCGCCCTCCACCGCCACAATGGGGGTACCCAAAGTGCCCATCAGGTCATGCCCCAGATGTTTCCGCCGGAACCCATAGCTCCGGGAAGCACCAAAGTCATCGCAGTGGCTGTACCCATATCCGGCGGCAATGGGAGAGAAGGCTTTTAATCCATAGGTGCTTTTCCAGACCCGCTCCCCGTTTTCCTCCACCAAAATGGCGAAACTGCCCACCAGACCGCCCAGCGCCGCCTGATAGGCCTCCAGATAATAACCATAATACCGGTGGAGTGACCCCAGTGCCTCCTCCGGACTTTTTCCGGCTTGATGCGACTGCCATGCGGTTTCCACACTGTCTGCCGTAACCTTCCCTCCGGTGCGACAGGCGGCAACAGCCAACAGACTGAGCCAGCTCACCGGATGATCTTCCTCCCGGGAGCGGATGTCCAAAGCCAGCGCCTTCTCCATGGCTTCGCAGGAGACATCAAAATCCACCCAACGGATAAAACCCTCTGCCTTCGCCCCGGGAACAGAACCAAAGAGCAGTAACACTGCCACCAACACCGCAAAAATACGCCGAATCACCATGACCACCACCTTTTTTCTATTTTGCCTAAATATGAACCCGTTATTCTGTGAATGTTTTTTTCGCGGAAACAGTAGATTTTTTCGGAGAGATTCTGTATAATGTAGTTACAAGGCGGACTGAGCCGAGAGCGTGTCTGTGCGCCACGGACAGCCGCATGAAAGGAGTGATCGGTTTTGCAAACTGATATGATGTGGGCATTGGTCAAGGACAAGCCGGAGAAGGGTTTGACCCTGAAGCAGGTGGAGATTCCCACCGTAGGCCCCGATGATGTCAAAATCAAAATTCATAAGACCGCCATTTGTGGCACAGACGTGCATATCTGGGATTGGAATGAGTGGGCACAGAATACCATTCCTCTGGGTATGACCGCCGGTCACGAGTATGTGGGCGAGATCGTGGAACTGGGCGAGAATGTTAAGGGCTACTCCGTGGGTCAGTTGGTTTCCGGTGAGGGACATATTGTCTGCGGTATCTGCCGTAACTGCCGCTCCGGCCGTGGTCACCTGTGCCGCGCCACCAAGGGCG
Organism: Oscillospiraceae bacterium; assembly: GCA_015067725.1. Taxonomy (GTDB): domain Bacteria; phylum Bacillota; class Clostridia; order Oscillospirales; family Oscillospiraceae; genus Faecousia. The sequence continues at coordinate 3,550 of SVLX01000032.1, forward strand.
TGGGCGTGAACCGCAACGGTGCATTTGCTCAGTATCTGGTTATCCCCGCCTCAAATGTCATCCCCTGCTCCGATAAGATTGATGAGGAGCTCTATGCCATTTTCGACCCCTTCGGCAATGCCACCCATACCGCCCTGTCCTATGACCTGCTGGGTGAGGATGTGCTGGTTACCGGTGCCGGCCCCATCGGCATTATGGCCGCGGCTGTGGCCAAGTTTGCCGGCGCCCGGAATGTGGTCATCACCGACCTCAATGACCATCGTCTGGCTTTGGCCCGTGAGTTTGGTGTTACCACCGTCAATACCGGCAACACCGACCTGAAGGAAGTTATGGCCGAGATGGGCATCACTGAGGGTTTCGATGTGGGCATGGAAATGTCCGGCAGCCCCTTCGCCCTGCGTCAGCTCATTGAGTCCATGTGCAATGGTGGTCGCATTGCTCTGCTGGGTCTGCCCAACCGCAATCTGGTGGAAGTGCCCCTGAACACCATCATTTGGAACGGTCTGAAGATCAAGGGTATCTATGGCCGTGAGATGTATGAAACCTGGTACAAGATGAAGGCTATGGTTGAGGCCGGCTTCCCCCTGGAGAAGATTATCACCCACCGCTTCGATGCCAAGGACTATGTTCAGGGCTTTGAGGCCATGATCTCCGGCCGCAGTGGTAAGGTTATCCTGAACTGGGAGAACATGGACTAATTGTTGCGTGTCCATTTATATTACTTCTGATTTGAAAGGAACGATGCCATTATGAAACAGTCTGAAGCTCTCTCTTTCTACGCTTCCCAGCTTGAGGAAATCAAGGCCGGCGGCGTGATGAAGGCCGAACGCGTCATCACTACCCCCCAGAGCGCCCATATCTTTGCCGACGGCAAGGAACTGCTGAATATGTGCGCCAATAACTATCTGGGTCTGGCCAACAATGCCGAGCTGACCGCCGCCGCCAAGGCCGCTTACGATGAATTCGGCTACGGCTGTGCCTCCGTCCGCTTTATCTGCGGCACCCAGTCCATCCACAAGAAGCTGGAAGAGACCGTCGCCCGGTTCTTCGGCACTGAGGATACCATCCTCTATTCCTCCTGCTTCGATGCCAATGGCGGTCTGTTTGAAGTCCTGCTGGGACCCGATGATGCCGTCATCAGTGACGAGCTGAACCACGCCTCCATCATTGACGGTGTCCGTCTGTGTAAGGCTAAGCGTTTCCGTTATAAGAACAACAACATGGAAGACCTGGAGGCTCAGCTTCAGGCCGCCGACGCTGCCGGTGCCAGAATCAAGCTGATTGCAACTGACGGTGTCTTCTCCATGGACGGCATCATTGCCAATCTGGCCGGTGTCTGCGACCTGGCTGACAAGTATGGCGCTCTGGTCATGGTGGACGACTCCCACGCCTCCGGCTTCGTGGGCAAGCGTGGTCGTGGCTCTGTGGAGCATTGCGGCGTGACCGGTCGGGTGGACATCATCACCGGTACTTTCGGCAAGGCTCTGGGTGGCGCTTCCGGCGGCTTCACCACCGGCCGCAAGGAAATCATTGCCCTCCTGCGTCAGCGCAGCCGTCCTTATCTGTTCTCCAATACTCTGGCTCCCGCTGTTGCCGCCGGCACATTGAAGTGTCTGGAAATGCTGGAGCAGGACACCTCTCTGCGTGACCATCTGGAGAGCATCGTGGGCGACTATCGTCAGGCCCTGAAGGACAATGGCTTTGACATCATCGACGGCACCCATCCCTGTGTCCCCGTCATGCTCTATGACGAGCACAAGGCCGCCCGGATGGCCCAGAAGCTCTATGAGCTGGGCATCTATGCCGTCAGCTTTACTTATCCCGTCGTCCCCAAGGGCAAGGCCAGAATCCGCACTCAGGTTTCCGCCGCCCACACCAAGGAAGATCTGGAATTTGCAGTCAAGTGCTTCGTTGAGGCCAGACGGCAGATGGAAGAGGAAGACGCACAGAAGTAAGTCATTTTTGCAGAAAAAACGACCTCCCGGCTTTTTGGCTGGGAGGTCGCCTGCTTATTCCGATTCCCCCTCGGCAGGGAAAGAAAACAATGCCTCTACCGGGACATTCAATACCTTGGCCAAACCGTACAATTCAATATCGGTAACGGTTCTTTGCTTATCTTCTATCCGGGATATGGAGCCCCGGCAAATATAGATGGCCAACATTTCCAGCTTATTGGACAGGGCCTGTTGACTCATCCCCTTTTTGATCCGCAGTTGCCTGATGTTGTCGCCCACCATGTTTTTTGCCGAACCATCAATGATTCTTGCCATAGTTGTTCCTCCTTTTGTCTTGACACAGGACATAAACTATGGTAATCTAAGAATCAGAAATTATTGTCCTGTTACAGGACAAACAGAAAAATCGCACAGATTCTGCGGAGGTTTTGCCACTCTCCGGCAAGCGGGCAGACGGTGATACAGATTACATGGGAAAAGAGGACGGACATGGCCGAATTTTGTCTGGACTGTTGGAACAGAATAAACAAAACCAATGACCCGCCCCGGAAGTATGTCATTTCCAAAGAACCCGAACTGTGCGAGGGGTGCGGCACATACAAAGCCGTAATTCTTTTCCGGCGCAGAAGTTATCCGCTTTATGTGGCCCTCTGGAAGTGGCGGTCGCTTTTTGGAAGAAACCAGCCATGCTCCACCCCGGCAGGGACTGGTCGACAGATGGAAGAGGAAGAGAAGTAAGCAAATATTCCCTGAGATAAGCACTCCCCCACCGGAAAAGCGGTGGGGGAGTTTGTGTTGGGGTTATGGATATATGCTTTGGCAGGAAGTAGCTGACTATAGTTTTTGCTCTAACAGCCAGGTTAGAAAACTCTTAGCCAGTTGCAACTGATTGGGGCTCATACCTCGCATCAGTTCGGCAATATTGCGCCACTCATTGCCAGGATTGCGGGCAGTACCAGTCAGAAACTCGTCAGGCGTGGTATCCAGAGCCATCGCCAATTTCATCACAACTTCCAGGGAGGGGATTGATGTTGCCCGTTCGATGCAGGAGAGGTATTTGTCGTTGATTCCAGCCTGTTCGCAGACCTCTACCTGACGTCGCCCAAGCTCTTTTCTGCGCCGGGCAATGCGTCGGCCAATTTCCGTATAGTCCAGTTCCATCCTAATCGCCTCCTGTGTATATCTTAGCGGAAATTGAGGGGAGATAAAACAATTTGGAAGACGGATAATCAGCTTGACAATAGAATAAGTATTGGTTATAATAGATTTGTCCGCTTGAGAATAGAATTGCAACTGGATGATGCATAGAAAGGAGAAGGGCACATATGAAATACTGCAAGAATTGTGGCAAGGAAATGAATGACCAGTCAAGGTTTTGCTCGGCCTGCGGAACTCGTTCGGCACAGACGACAGAGCATTCCCAAGCCACCTATTGCGAATACTGCGGAAAGGAACTTCATGAAGGTGCAGCATTCTGTGCTTACTGCGGAAAGCAATGCGCACACGCTCCGGAAACGGAATATGGTACACCGGAAACCGCAGTCTCCTGCCCGCAAGAATCCTCTGGCAGGTATTCTATTTTGGAGTACCTGAGAGAATTGGCTTCTCTGGAAAAATCGCTATATACACAAAATCAGACAATTGAGCAGTTACGAACCTATGTTGACAGCCTTGGAAAGAAAGGCAATTTTGCCAAACCTAGCAAGCAGTATAGTTACGAAGATATAGTACAAGTAATAGTGATACCTTTTTCTGTTCTATTCGTCGGGGCTGTTTCGGGTTGTCTTATCGGAGTATCTGAAGGAAATCCTTTCGCCTGGGCTGCAGGATTTGGTGGCGTATCCTTTGCTCTTGTGTTAGCTTTGCTTATAAGCTCTAAAAAAGACGCCTATGAAAAACGGATGGAAGCGTACCATGCCAACGTTGAAGCCGACGAAAAACGTGTAGCGGACGAATTGAAGAGAAAAAGTCAGTTGCAAAAACTCCTTGATGATATGGTTGAAAAAATGGAAGAAACCAAATCAATTCGTGACCGGTATTATGCAGAGAATGTTCTCCACGAAGGATACCGGAATATGGAAGCGGTGTGTGCCTTGTACCATTATTTCGATACGGGAATTTGCTCGATTCTTGTCGGAAATGGTGGAGCATATGGAAGGTATGATCTTGAGAAAAGACATAGTGAAACCAACGATATTTTGAAGGGAGTCAGATATGATCTGCGTACATTCTACTGCGCCGTAAAGAGGGACGTGCAGCAACTGGTTTTGGAAATCGCCAAGCAAACGCAGTTCACGGCGCAAATTGCAGAAAATACTGCAGTTGCCGCCTATTACAGCGAGATAGCCGCCGGCAATGCCAGAGCCTGTGCCCTCATTGGACTTGCTAACCATATCGGCATTTGGGAGGTTCACCGAAGAATCGGGGAATAATGCCGGAATATATAATAGCTCTGCCTTGGCACTTTTGCTCAGGCAGAGCTTTTTATGGATTCGGTTTCTAACCACAGATTGGCCGTATGGTAGAATACCGGGAAACTATCCTTCTGTCCTCCCAAGGCCGCAAAAAAGAAGCCGCCGCCTCCCTCAGCACCCCCAAACCCTAACACCACCCAAAAAAGGCCGACTCCAACCAGAGCCGGCCTTCATTATCTATGTCATTACAGATACTTCTGCATCCCGCTGGATGCCACCTGGGGATCGTCGGAAACGGTGATGGTGAAATTCATGGAGTTCACGTTGCCAAAGGTCTCGCACCACTGGACAAACTCCTCACCCACAGCCCGGTCATTGCCGATGAGCTTGTACAACCCCTCAATGAATACATGGGTGATGTCGAAGTTCCCGGCGTGCAGGCCGCTGATAAACCCCTTAAGCAGGGTGATGTTGTTAATGCTATATTCCTTGGCATCAATCAAACGGACACGATAGTCCACGTCATACATCAGAGCCTTGCCCAGCTCAATGCAGACCACGCTGCCATTCTCATTTTGAACTGCCTCATTGATTCTCTTGACCAGTTCCTTGGTCTTGCCGGAGCCCTTGAGCCCCATAATTACCTTAACCATAGGTATCTCCTCCTTGCCGTCCTTTGTGGGGACAGTTTAGTCTGACTATTTTATCATTTTTTCATGGGATTTGCAACCGTCTTCCGGAAAAAATCCGCAATTTGGGATAAATTCCCGACCCCGCCGCCCCCGGAGAACGGCTGATTCTGCCGGGGGTGGGGGGATTTTTGCTTTGCTTATGGTTTACTTCTTCTCATAGCCGGGCTTGCCCAGAAGCTGGAACATATTCCGCTTATAGAATTCCACACCGGGCTGGTCGAAGGGATTGACCCCCAGCAGATAGGCACTGACACCGCAGGAGAGCTCAAAGAAGTAGAAGATTTCGCCCAGCTTCATGTCGCTGAGCTCGCCCATGTCCATGATGATGACCGGCACGCCGCCATCCACATGGGCCGCCAATGTACCCCGGAACGCCTGCTCGTCCACAAAGTCCAGCGTCTTGCCCGCCAGATAATTGAGCCCGTCCAAATCCTTGACATCGGAACCCACAGTCACGGCGGGGGTAGAGGGCGTAAAGCGAACCATGGTCTCCAGCAGATTCCGCTGACCCTGCTGAATCATCTGACCCAGAGAGTGCAAATCGGCGGTGAATTCGGCAGTGGCGGGGAACAGACCCTTGCCCTCTTTGCCCTCAGACTCACCGAAGAGCTGCTGCCACCAGCCGCCCAGCATCTTGAAGGCCGGCTCAAAGGAGGTCAGCAGTTCAATGGCCTTGCCCCGGTTGTACAGCAGATACCGGACAGCGGCATAGAGCCACACCGGATTCTCAAAGGAGCGCAGGTCATAGTCCTTCTTCGCCTTTGCCGCACCCATCATCAGGTCGCACAGATTCACCCCGGCCACGGCCATGGGCAGCAGACCCACCGCCGTCAGCACACTGAACCGGCCGCCCACACTGGGGGGAATGACGAAGGTCTCCCAACCCTCATCGGTGGCCATCTGCCGCAGAGCACCCTTCTCGGGGTCGGTGATGGCAAAGATGCGGCTTCTTGCGCCCTCAGTGCCATATTTCCGCTCCAGCATCCAGCGCAGGGCTCTGGTGGCAATGGCGGGCTCTGTGGTGGTGCCGGACTTGGAGATGAAGACCACGGAGAAGTCCTTGCCCTCAAGCTGTCTGACCAAATCATTCCATGCTCTGGTGGACAGGCCATTGCCGGCGAAGAAAATCTGGGGATTGCCCTTGGTGCCGCGGGTCAGATTATAGTTGGGGCCATACATCAGTTCAATGGCCGCCCGGGGGCCCAGATAAGAGCCACCGATGCCCACCACCACGAAGGCCTCAGAAGATTCCCGGATTCGTTTGGCGGCATCGTCAATACGGCGCATTTCCTCAGTCTGCTCAAATGTGGGCAGATTCAGCCAACCCAGGAAATCATTGCCGGGCCGGGTGCCCTCCATGACTGCGGCATGGGCAGCAGCAGTATCCTTCTCCACAGCCAACAGGTCGGGCAGAGAAATTTCTCCCCATACATTGGATACATCTACACGAATCATGTAATCAGCACGTCCTTTCAAGCGGTAGTCTATTGATAAAGCCAGAGCTTATATTCTCCTATATATAAGAATACCGCAAAAGGGTCAGAAAGGCAAGAGGTTTTTTCAACTTCTTGGGGAAAGTTGGAATTATTGCCCCGGGATTCCCTTACACGAGTTACCGGTGGCACACCAAAACCGGCGGTTGCATCGATTTGCGGGATACCTCAATCCAAATCCACGGCGCAACTTGCCGGCTCAGCCCCGCCGCCTTAAAAAACCGCCCGCTCAGCCAAAACAGCCAAAGCGGGCGGGAGAAACATTCAGCTCACATAGTTGTCAAAGTAGCCCTGCACCAGAACGATGGGGGTGCCCTTGTCGCTAGTCTATATTCACTATTTTATTAAAAACCAACCGAATAGTCAAGCCCTGATTCAAAAACCAAGGGGGATTTTTGGCATTATGTTGGGGCTGGCTGCTGTGCTTGGAAAAGCATGAAGCATCTATTACATTCGCAACAGTGCAAACAGCTCACCTAAGTTGGAGCCGATTTTATCCAGCAATTCTTCTCTCGACGCAAAACCCTTTGCCCGTTCTATCGCCAGGTCAACATTGGGCAAATAGTAGTTTCGGAAAGTTTTATCCTTGATGCTTTTGCGCTCCCCTGTTTTCGCACAAAGCAAGTTGCTAACAAAGGTGTTACCCTTTTCGTCCGTCTTGTTATCAAGAATTTCATCCAGCTGTTCTGCGAATTCAGTTTTAACATCTGATACATGTAGCAACAACCAAAATTCCAAGCATGGGTTTGTGATATAGCATCGATAGCCCTTCTCTTTGCATTCTGTAATTACTTCGCTTATTTGCTTAGCGGAATGAGAACCCTGATCTCTATCTATCACAATGCCAAAAACATCATCTTCCCCATGGAACCTACTTAAGAACTGAAGATACCGGAGATCGAGATGTTTGCTTCTGAGGACTGCTTCAAATTGGCGCTGTTGTTTTGGAAGAATCGCCGATGAGTTCTCCAGAAACAGTCGTATAAACTGTGTATCGTATTTCCCCAAATCAAGAGAAGCGATTTCTTCTTCGAACATTTTGGTATCCCTGAATCTGATATATTCTTCAAGCAACCCCAAAATATGGTCAAGGCCGCTCTTGGTATCGTGTTTGCGCAACACTTCGACATGAACGATCGCATCAATTCCTAGCTCTTCCCTGTATCTTTCAATATACTTGAAGTAGCGCGCTTCCGTTACGGTTCCCTCAACCGAAAGAAAGACTACGCGCCTGGGTTTATCTGCATCCTCGTCGTTTGGACGCGCAAACAACGAGCTACTTCCCAATCTATATGGCAGGCTCATTCACAATCCTCCTGCCATTCGTTATCTCGGAAACACGGAACAGCACCGTATCGGCCGATCAAGTAGTCGTTCAGGAGCTTCTTGTCAAATTTTAGCCTGTAATCGCTCAGCGAATATATTCTCGTGCTATGATCTTTCTCCCTTTCAACAAACCAAATCTCGTCTTTGCGAAGAATTTCTAAATCCATCAGATTTAAATCATGGGTTGTACAGATAAGCTGGCTCGGTTTACCCTCTGTGAGTTCAAAAAACAACCTGATAAACTCCTGAGTAAGCTTTGAATGAAAACTCCGATCGAGTTCGTCAATGACAATAATGCGCTCTTTTTGGCCAAATTCATACAGAGGAATCAGGTCAAATAAACGCTTGGTTCCATCCGATTCATCAGAGAATTCGAATGGTTCGGCAACGTTACCATGATCCAGCATGATTTTTTCGGCAATAATTTCATCGCCATCAAGTGCGATTTCAAACTGATATTTACCAATTTCTACTGTGAAATGGTCGTTGCCTTGAATTTTATCCCTGCTCTGTTCTAGAGTGTCAAGAAGATCTTTTTTGACCTCATCCGGCAAAAAAGCAAATGCTTCTTCGGCTGGCTGCTTTCCCTTCATAATTCCTTCGATACCAGTATCAAAAGCATAGAGCATCTTCGCCATAGAATCAGTATCAGAAGCTGGATTTAAAAAGAATTCATATCGATTGCGCACATGGGAATCGGGGTATACAACAAGTAGCTTCTTAAACCAGTCGTATGCAAAAAGAAAATCGGTAAAAGGCGATGCTGCCTCTAAATTTTTGCTTGCGATTTCGTTCAGAAGAAGTTTGTTCGGTTTTAAGTCATTGCAGTATATCTCGAAGCGCATTTGGGACTTTTCGTCTAAAGACAAATCTGTAGAAAAGGTGGAGTCTGGCCTGCGCTCAAATATACATACTTCTTCTTCAGGGGATTCAATGCGGTAAAGCCATTCGCCACAGATTTTGCGAGTCAGATAGTTAATGGCAAAACCGTATGAGAAGATTCTTTGATTGGAGATGAAATCAATTTGAACGACACCAGGCTTTTCTTTATATGCTGGATCGATGCGAAAATATCGATCGCTATGGCGCATAGCGTCTGTTCCCCGCAAGGTAATACGACGCATAAAGTCTAATGCACGAACAAAGTTGGTTTTTCCAGAAGCATTTGCGCCAAAGAAGAAACTGCTTTTCAACAAGTTTACTCCATGTGCTGTAACGCAATGGGTTGCGTGTCGGGTCTGCTTTCCAGCAACCATACTGAATACTTGTCGGTCTTTAAACGAGTTATAATTCTCGACAGCAAACCTAATAAGCATCGCCTGCGCCTCCCTTTATGATTCGATGATAGTTTATGTGAAATAGTATGTTTTCAAGTGTAATTTGAAGCATTTTTAGCCAACCCTGCTGATGGTATTATCTTCTGAGGGATGTTCTAACTTCGGTATGGGCGAAAATCCTTCTGAAGTCCGCCCGCTCAGCCAAAACAGCCAAAGCGGGCGGGGGAATATTCAGCTCACATAGTTGTCAAAATAGCCCTGCACCAGAACAATGGGTGTGCCCTTGTCGCCGGAGCCGGAAGTCAGGTCGCACAGCGAGCCGATGAGGTCGGTCAGCCGCCGGGGAGTCGTACCCTGAGAGACCATCTGACCGGTGAGGTCGTCGCCCTTCTGCCGGATGCGCTCCTCCACAGCCTCCTTCAAGGCCTGACCGGAGAGTTGGGCGAAATCGTTGTCCGCCAGATACTTCAGCTTCAGCTCGTTGGGTGTACCCTCCAGACCGGGGGTGTTGGCGGCAGAGACACTGGGGTCAGCCAACTCCCAAATGTGACCCACGGGGTCTTTGAATGCGCCGTCGCCGTAAATCATAACCTCGACATGCTTGCCGGTGCGCTCCATGAACTGCTTCTGGATGTCCATGACCAAGTCGGTGCATTCTCTGGGGAAGAGTTTAATCTTGTCCTCGGTGGACTTGTTGGAGCCCAGAAGACCAAAGCGGGCATTGTAGCCGCTGCCATCAACGGAGGCAGTCAGGATATCGTCCAGACCGCAGACCCGCTCAGCACCGGCGGCCCACAGCAGACGCTTGGTCCGGGCACGGGTATGGATGTCGCAGTTCAGGACATTCTTGGTATACTGCAGAATAACTCTGGGGTCATTGGCAAAGATAATCTCAACCTCTGCACCGCACTGACGGATCAGGTCACCGTAATACTCCACATAGTCCACGGCGGTGAAGGGGTGGACGGTGTTGCCAAAGAGTTCCCGATACCGCTCCAGCGTCAGGACATCGCTGTAGGGGTTGATTCCGGCTTCGTCCAGTTGGTCCAGACTGACCAGTTCGTTGCCCACCTCGTCACTGGGATAGCTGAGCATGAGGACGACCTTCTTTGCGCCCTGAGCAATACCCCGCAGGCAGATGGCGAAACGGTTTCTGGACAAAATGGGGAAAATCACGCCGACAGTTTCGCCACCCAGCTTGGTCTTCACGTCAGCGGCGATGGCAGAAACGTGGGCATAGTTACCCTGGGCGCGGGCCACCACAGACTCCGTCACGGCCACGACATCACGGTCGCGGAGTTCAAAGCCTTCGCTCTCAGCGGCCTCCAGCACGCTGTCAACCACAATTTTGGCCAAATCATCTCCTTCACGGATGATGGGACAGCGAATACCCCGGGAAGTGGTTCCAATTTTACGTTCCATTGTATATTACCCCTTTCCTCCAGGCTTCAGCCCGGAAGCGTAGTCTATAACATAGTATACCCGGTCAGCATGGGAACAAAGTCCCCCTGACCCAAGATAATATTTTACCAGAAGACCGGCACAAATGCAAGCGAAAGCGTAAAAAAATCTCTCGCAGACCGAAAAAACTTCCCTTTCGGATAAACGGAAACCCTGGTTTGCGCTGTTTTCCTCCGTAAGACCGCGCTTAGAGCCCTGTTGCTTCGGGTGCTATCATCTTGCACAATAAAGCTATACAGGTAATCCTTTTCTTTGTTCGATATTGCTCTTGCGGAAAACGGACGATGGTGGTATGATACGGTGCAGTTTGCGCCCTGGGGGAAATTCCCTCCGGGGTATTTATCCTGAAAAGAAGGCGTATACATATGGAAATTTATCTCATTTGTCTGGCTGTTGCCCTTGTGGGTGGTCTGATGCTGTCCCGGTTGACCAAGATTTTTCATCTGCCTGCGGTCACCGCTTATCTGGTGGCCGGTCTGCTGTTGGGACCGTTCTGCCTGGGCGCGCTGAAGCTGCCGGGTATTGGCTTTAACTCTCTGGAGCAGGTAGAGGGTCTGAGTATTATCACCCAGACTGCTCTGGGCTTCATTGCCTTTACCATCGGCAACGAATTCCGCCTGCGTCAGCTCAAGGCCATGGGCAAGAGTGCCATCACCATTGGCATTCTGCAGGCGGTGGTTACCACGGTTCTGGTGGATGTGGTGCTGATTATTCTGCACCTGTGCTTCCCTCATATTCTCTCTCTGCCCGCCGCCATTACCCTGGGCGCAATCGCTTCTGCCACTGCCCCTGCCGCCACCTTGATGGTCGTCCGTCAGTATAAGGCAGATGGCCCGCTGACCCGTCTATTGATGCTGGTTGTGGCCATTGATGATGCCGTGGGACTTTTGCTGTTCTCCGTGTCCTTTGGCATTGCCACCGCACTGTCTCAGGGGCAGGTCAGTCTGCTGGCCGTGGTGGTGGAGCCCATTCTGGAGATTGTGCTGTCCTTGCTTCTGGGCGGTGCCATGGGATGGTTGCTGAACTGGGTGGAGCAGTTCTTCCACTCCCGCTCTAAGCGTATGACCATCTCTGTGGCCTTCGTTCTGCTGACCGTTGGTCTTTCCATGATCAAGTTCCAGATTGGCCCTATCCACTGTGGCTTCTCTCTGCTGTTGGTGTGCATGATGACCGGCACCATCTTCTGCAACATCTGCTCCACTTCCGAGGAATTGATGGACCGTGTGGATGGCTGGACGATGCCGCTGAACATTCTGTTCTTTGTCATTTCCGGTGCGGAGCTGGATTTGCAGGTATTGGCCAGCCCGGTCACTCTGCTGGTGGGTGTGCTGTATATTCTGGCCCGGTCGGCCGGTAAATACTATGGTGCCAACATCAGTTGCCGCCTGACCAAAGAATCCAAGCCCATTACCGAAAATCTGGGCATTACTTTGCTTCCCCAGGCCGGTGTGGCACTGGGTATGGCACTGACTGCCGCCAATCTGCCCGATGGTACGCTGGTGCGGAATGTGGTGCTGTTTGCCGTGCTGGTTTATGAGTTGGTGGGTCCGTCTCTGACCAAGCGCGCTCTCATGAAGGTGGGAGAAATCCGGCCCGAGGGCAGAACCAGCGCCAGAAAGCTGAACTCCGGCGAAGGAGAAGAATAATCCCCCGTAACGATGCTCCCCTGTGTTTTTCACGGCACAGGGGAGCGTTTTTGAAAGAAGCGGTATTGTCGTGAGGTTCCCCTGCGGGGAAGTGATTATGGCGGGAATGGCGGCAGAGCCCGCTGGCAACCGGCCTTCCCCGACAAATCCGCACCGCCAATGCGCAAGGAGGAGCGGGAAAGGGATTCTTTGCGCATAATGGGCAGACCAGGAGATTTTACCGACAGAGCCACTTCCGAAAACCGGAAAACCCCGCCGTAATGGGCAAAACCGGACCAAACCGCCAAATTATCCACGAAAGAAGACCTCCCAACCCAACTGGTCAGGAGGTCTTTTGCTGTCTTATGGGGTGATCAATACATACCGCCCTGGGCAGCGGCAGCCTGAGCGGCGGCATCAGCGGCGGGATCGGGCTTGTCAGCCACCAGAGATTCGGTGGTCAGGACGCAGGCACCAATAGAACCGGCGTTCTCCAGAGCGGAGCGGGTCACCTTGGTGGGGTCAACGATACCGGCGGGAATCATGTCCACATAGGTGTCGCTGTAAGCATCATAGCCGAAGCCGACCTTGCCGGAGGTACGGATGCGCTCGAAGACCACGGAGCCGTCTACGCCGGCATTCTCGGCGATCTGACGGATGGGGGCCTGCAGAATCTTGGCCACGATCTGTGCGCCGGTCTTCTCGTCGCCGTCCATGGTGGCAATCAGCGTCTCAACAGCGGCAATGGCATTGACATAAGCCGTGCCACCGCCGGCCACGATACCCTCTTCCACAGCGGCGCGGGTAGCGTTCAGCGCATCTTCAACACGGAGCTTCTTCTCCTTCATGGCGACCTCAGTCTGTGCGCCCACACGGATGACGGCCACGCCGCCGGCCAGATGCGCCAGCCGCTCCTGCAGCTTCTCCCGGTCATAGTCAGAGGTGGTCACATTGATGGCAGAGCGGATTTCGTGGGCACGGGACTGAATGGCGGCGGGGTCACCGGCGCCGTCAATGATGGTGGTGGTGTCTTTGGTGACCTTAATCTGACGGGCAGTACCCAAATCGCGGATATCCGCCTCAGCCAGGTCCATATTCAGCTCGCCGGAAATCACGTTGCCGCCGGTGAGGACAGCGATATCCCGCAGCATTTCCTTGCGCCGGTCACCGAAGCCGGGAGCCTTGACGCAGACGCAGTTGAAGGTGCCACGCAGACGGTTCACCAGCAAAGTAGCCAGGGCATCGCCCTCCACATCCTCAGCGATGATGATCATCTTGCGGCCGGACTTCATCACCTTCTCCAGCAGAGGAATCAGCTCCTGAATGGAGGAGATCTTCTTGTCGGTAATGAGAATCAGGGGGTTATCCAGAACGGCTTCCATCTTCTCGGTGTCGGTGACCATGTAGGGGGAGATATAGCCCCGGTCGAATTCCATACCGTCCACCACGTCCAGACCGGTTTCGGCAGTCTTGGATTCCTCGATGGTGATGATACCATCCGTGCCAACCTTCTCCATGGCCTCAGCAATCAGGCGGCCGATGGCCTCGTCGCCGGAGGAGACAGTACCGACACGGGCGATATCCTCAGAGCCGTTGACGCTCTGAGAGTTGCCCTTAATGGCCTCAACAGCGGCCTCAATGCCCTTCTCGATGCCCTTGCGCATAACGATGGGGTTAGCACCGGCGGTGACATTCTTCAGACCCTCACGGACAATGGCCTGCGCCAGGACGGTGGCGGTGGTGGTGCCATCACCGGCAACATCGTTGGTCTTGGTGGCCACTTCACGGACGAGCTGCGCGCCCATGTTCTCAAAAGCGTCTTCCAGCTCCACATCCTTGGCGATGGTTACGCCGTCATTGGTGATCAGGGGTGCGCCATACTTCTTGCCCAGAACCACATTGCGACCCTTGGGGCCCAGAGTCACCTTAACGGTATCGGCCAACTGGTCGATGCCTTTCTGCAGATATTTGCGAGCTTCCTCGCCGTAAACGATCATCTTTGCCATGTTACAGTTCCTCCTCAATTATTCCACAATAGCCAGGATATCTTCCTGCTTGACGATGGTGTAATCCACGCCGTCCAGCTTAATCTCGGTGCCGACATATTTGCCCACAACGACCTTGTCGCCGGGCTTCACAATCATCTCAACATCCTTGGTGCCGGGTCCAACAGCCACAACCTGGGAAATCACGGGCTTCTCCTTGGTGGCGGTGGAGAGAATCAGACCGGAAGCGGTGGTCTCCTCAGCATCATTGGGCTTCAGCAGTACACGGTCAGCCATAGGTCTCAGTTTCATGAATCATAACCTCCAAAAAGTATTTAGAATCGCAGGGGTCTTTGAACCTGCTGTTATCTACAAAATCTGTCGTCTTAGCACTCAAACCAACTGAGTGCTAACTCCCCTATAATATAGACCATTCCGCGGAAAAAAGCAAGAGGTATTTCTATGAATTTTTTGTAAAATGGGAAATCTTTTTGGGATTTGCCGCTGTTGCGGACCGCAAACCAAAAAACACCCATACCCCGGGAAAGGGGTATGGGTGAAAGAAGCGGGTGGATTAACCCTTGGTGACGACATACATCCCGTCTGTCAGGGTGGCCACATAGCCCTCAGCCAGATAAGCAGAGGGGTCCTGATTGAAAGAGCCGCCCTGAATGATAATCTGACCGCCGTTCATGGTGGAGAACATGGTACCGGTGGTGGAGAAAGTACCGCCGTTAATGATGATGGTGCTGGTGTTGCTGCCGCTGACTCTGGAACGGAAAACAGTACCGGTGGTATTGACCTCGGCATCATTGATGGTGATGCTGCCGGCTGTTCCCTTGGCGGGATAGTCGGCGCAGGAGAAGACCACATTGCCGGAGTGGAATGTACCGCCGTTGATGGTGGCCGTGCCGGCATTATTGATGGCAACACCGGAGGCGGTCACATCGCCTACGTTTACATCATTCAGGGTCAGGTTGCCCCAGTTGGAAATGCCGATATTCAGGGTATTGAGCAGAGCACCCTCGCCATGGATGGTCAGATTGACCAGATTCAGATTGACCATGGTCTTGGTGGGGTCATTGCTGGTGATGGTATAGCCGTTGAGGTAAATCACGGAGTCCTTGTTTACGTTGAGCTGGGCATTGGTGGCAATGTTGTCTGCCAGAACAATCTCACCGCCCAAAGAGGTCACGGCAGTACCCAGTTCACCGGCTGTGCCAACCACTCTGGCAGCTACGCCCCATTCCTTGCCATTTTCCGCCCACTGATTCTGGTAAGCGGCATAGGCTTCGCCCACGTTGTTGAAGCTCTCCTTCTGGATGGCATAGGCACTGACATAAATCACGGGATAGCCATTGGTCTTCACATTCCAGTTCAGGCTGGTGGCAGTGCCGTCGACTACCTTATACCAGTTGCCATCGGGGTCGATGTCCACGGCAGAGTCCAGATAGATATTGTACAAGGTGGGCAGGGTGGTCTCGCCGGGCTCCAGAGCCTTGTTATAAGGAATCACATAGACATTGTAGGGCACATTCCGGTTGCCAACCTTGATGGTGGTGGTATAGGCATTGCCCAATTCCCCCTTGTTGTCCACCAGATTGTTGAACACATCCCAGGTCATGTTGTCTTTCACAATTTCCTCATAAGTAACCCCGGACAGATAACCATCGGCAATGGCTTTGTTCACCCGCTCCTCGGTCACATAGGAATAATCCTCGCCAGCAGTGGTTGCACCCAGGGGATTCCAGTGGATGACATTGTTGTTGGAACCTTCTTCGCCATTGGGGTTCCAGTTATCCAGAGCGCTGGGGATAGCCAGCTCCAGCCAGACCCAGGCATCATTCTTGCCGGTGTTGGTAATGACGGGAATCTTCTCGATGTCCACGCCGGGAATCAGCTTTGCGCCCTGCTCAAACTTCTCGCTGAGTTCAATGGACACATCGCCCACCGTAAAGATGTTGGCGGCACTGTCTCTGTCGGTCAGATAGGCCACGGTTGCGCCCACGGTCAGGCTGATGCACAGCACCAGCACCAGCACGAAGGCCAGACTTTTCTTCAAAGTTGTCATGGTTTTTACCTCCAGGTAATGTAATTGTCGGCAAGTCAGTCCCGCGCTCCGGCGTGCCGACAACGCCGGGATGGGACTGCCCCGGGAAAGATCCGGGGCAAAAAGGGCAAAATGCCCCCCTTACTGTGAATACTTCCAGTATATCACGTTTATCCGGCTTTGGCAAGTGTTTTTAAGGAAAGTACAGGTGGCATATTGGTCAGGTGAAAATGCGAATATGTATGCATTTTTGTTTTGAAGTAAATCAAAGTCACCTTGACAAATCTGCAAAATTGCCGTATACTATAAGAGATAACATCATACCCCTGTATTATAATATTACGGTCTGTCAAATCATTCCCGTTACCTGTTGGCACAGTGACCTTTTCGCAATTCTGCCGCCGTTTTTACTGTATTTTATGCGGATTCACTGCATGAGATAAACTGCCGGCCTCCGGCAAATACTATCCGAAGGGAGAAAATCGAATGAGAATCAAAAAGTTCCTCGCAATGGTCCTGGCGCTTGCCATGATCATCACCTGTCTGGTGTCGCCTGCCATGGCTTCCCCCAGCCGGGTGTCTTCCCCCGCAGTTTCTGATGGCATAATTGCCAGAGAAACTGTCCGCACCCCCGACGGCAACCTTGCGTACGTCGAGGCGAACAATGACCTGAATAAAGAGGTCACCATTATGGTCCAGTTGGATGGCCAGACCGCTTTCCAGCAGACCAATGATCTGCAGCTTGCTGTAGCCGGCTTCAATGATCAGATGTTCGCTCTGACCCAGGCTGAGACCCGCATCGAGTCCGCTCTGAGCCAGAAGATCGAGGTCAAGAACCGTTATAACCTGCTGTTCAACGGCTTCAGCTTTGTTGGTGAGAGCTGGATGATCAGCGCCATCAATGAGATGGACGGCGTTACCGCTTTTGAAGCGCCCGTCTTTGAGCTGGTCGAGCCCCAGACCACCGAAACCAACCTGACCCCCAGTATGCATATGTCCACCGGCCTGACCAGGGCCACCAATGCATGGGACCTGGGCTACACCGGTGAGGGTATGGTCGTTGCCGTTATCGATACCGGTATCCGCCAGACCCACGAGGCATTCTCCGTCATGCCCGAAGGCGGCAGGATCGACCTGGCCTTCCTGCGGGATGTCTATGCTGAGTACGGCGATGTCCTCCATGCCGGCACTCTGTCCGACATCAATGATATCTACTACAACGAGAAACTGCCCTTCAACTGGGACTACTTCGACAATGATGCTGTTCCCAACCATACCCAGTCTGACCATGGCACCCACGTTGCCGGTATTGCCGCCGGTAACAACGGCAAGGGTTTCCTGGGTGTTGCTCCCGATGCGCAGATCGTCACCATGCAGGTCTTCAACGACCAGGGCGGCGCCGCTTTCGATACCCTGATGCTGGCCCTGGAAGACTGCGTCTATCTGGGCGTTGACGCTGTCAATATGTCCCTGGGTGTTGCCGCTTTCTTCACCGCTTATGAATCCATCTCCTCTTACATGGAAGTCGTTTATGACGCTCTGGAGGATGCCGGTGTTGCCGTCTGCGCCGCTGCCGGTAACGATGGTACTGCCAACTACTGGACCAACCCCGGTGTCGGCTTCAATTCCGAGTTCTTCGCCTGGAACGTTGACTATGGCACTCTGGGTGCGCCTGCCGCATTCCCCGGCTCTTTTGCTGTTGCTTCTGTGGTCAATACCAGCGGTGACGGCTCCGGCTATCTGATCGTCAATGGCAAGGAATACTATCCCACCGCCATTGCCGGCAACCCCACCTTCGGCCTGCTGGAAAGCAGAGAATATGAGATGGTCTATGTGGGCCTGGGCTCTCCCGAGGAAATCGAAGCTGCCGGTGGCGTGGAAGGCAAGATCGCCATCACCCAGCGCGGTGTCCACACCTTTACGCTGAAGGCTGAGAATGCCGCCGCTGCCGGTGCTGCGGGTGTTATTATCTTTAACAATGCCCCCGGCGCGTTTAATCCCTCTATTGCCAGCCCCATCCCCTTCGGCGCCATGACCATGGAAGATGGTTTGGCCATCATTGATACCTTTGCTGACGGTGTCCACGGCACCATCACCGTCAACAATGGCATGGCTTACAGAGGTCTAGGCATGGCCGCCTCCACTTCCTGGGGCACCACTGCCGACCTGCTGATCAAGCCCGAAATCGCTGCCCCTGGCGACAACATTACTTCCTCCATTGGCTTCGGCGATGATGCCTCCTATCAGGCATGGAGCGGTACCTCCATGGCTACTCCCCATATCGCCGGCGGTATGCTGCTGATCAAGCAGAGACTGCAGGAAGTCTTCCCCGGCAAGACCGTTGCCGAAATCAATGCTCTGGCACACACCGTTATGATGTCCACCGCTCACCAGACCTCCGGTCCCGTCCGTCAGTCCGGTGCGGGCATCATGGACATTGAGGCTGCTGTGACCACTGAGGCTTATATCCAGGTTCCCGGACAGGCCCGCCCCAAGCTGGAACTGGATGACAGCGAAGACGGCAAGTTCAACCTCACCTTTGAAGTTGTGAACTTCGGCGACGAGGCTCAGACTTACAGCATCGTCCCCTCCATCCTGACCGAGAAAGCTCAGGACTTCAGCTACATCGGCTACCGCTCCAGCGGTAAGAACGGTGACTACAATGCTTATAACCAGGCCACCGGTCACTTCCTGTATAACCCCTACCACGTCACCGTCAAGGCCATTACCAGTGCCGTTTATGATGTAACCGACCTGTGCACCGTCACCGGCCCCAAGACGGTCACCGTCAATGCCGGCGAAACCGCCACGGTCAATATGACCATTAAGCCCACCGCTGAGCTGATGGCTTATATCGAAGAGAACTTCGAGGCCGGTATCTATCTGGAAGGCTACATCAACCTGAAGGCTGAAGATGCCGCTGACCTCTCCGTTCCTTTCCTGGGCTTTGTTGGCGACTGGGACTATGTTCCCATGTTCGACCTGGGCTTCTGGTGGAATCTGCCCTATGGCGTTCCCAACCTGGCTCAGATGCCCGTTTCCAGAGGTACTTATGTAGGCTCTGCCGGTGGTCCTGACTTTGAGCAGGGTCTGGGCATTAACCCCTACTGGAGCAACGAAGGCCAGACTTACCTGGCTGACCGTCATGCCATCTCCCCCAACGGCGACGGCTACTATGATTCCGTCAACTATATCGAAGGCGCTCTGATGCGTAACCCCAAGACCGTTAAGCTCTACTCCGCCGACGCCGAGCTCAACATGGTCGAGCTGTTCCATGAGTCTACCTACAACTACCGCAAGGAATACTATGTCCAGGGATTCAACGGCGGTACCGGCTACTCCTCCTGGAACTTCTTCTATGAGGGCGCCGAGCTGGCCGAGAATGAGACCGGCTACATCGTTCTGGAGGCCTGGCTGGATCACGAGGAATACCAGATTGAGGACAACATGAATGGCCGCATGGTCTTCCCCGTCACCAAGGACCTGACCGCTCCCTTCGTCAAGGTTATCGATGGCGGCGTTGAAATCGTGGATGCCAACTATACCGCTTACTATGCCATCTATGCCGATGCAGAGCGCACCGAGCTGCTGTATGAGAACGGTGTCTTTGCCATGGAGCGTGGCGTTGCCGAAACCTACATGACCGACCTGACCACCTTCTATGTTGCTGCCGCTGACTATGCCATGAACGAGGCCTTCTATATGGTCTCTGACGGCGAGGTCTACGCACTGGAGGATGATGCTTTCGGTCGCAGCGACAACATCATCTTTGGCCGCCAGATGATCGACTATACTCAGGGCATCTACGCCTACCGCTGGGTCGAGTTTAACGATGATACCCATAACAACCTGATCCCGCTCAGCGAGACCAGCTACAGCATGGATTATGCTACCATCTACGGCTATGACTTCACCGACGGTCTGGTTGCCGATGATGGCACCATCTATGTGGCCACCATCTATGACCTGTACATCCTGAACCCCGAGACGCTGGAAGTTACCTGGGTTACTTCTTTCAACGAACCCAACCCCTCCCAGTATGGTGCTCCCGCTGTCCGGAACATCATGAAGAACCCCGAAACCGGCGAAACCTATGCCTGGGCCTACCTGTACAACGGTAACCCCGCCACCGGCGAGGCCAGCGGCCGCTACCTCTGCAAGCTGGATCTGGAGACCGGTTATTGTGACCCCGTCTGGAGACTCCGTGAAGATATCGGCTATGTGCCTCAGGTCTTCAACTGGGCCGCTGAATTCATCGATGGCGACACCATCTGCATCCATTCCGACGGTAACGCCGGCACGCTGTGGCTGGTGGATGCTGACGACTGCAGCCTGAAGCAGACGCTGTTCAGCGACTATGTTGCCCCCAACGGCGACTCCCAGTTTGGTGTCAACGGTACCGGTGGTAACATCCTGTACAATGAGGAAACCAATGAGGTCTATCTGTACGGCAACTGGCAGTGGTTCGGCTGGCAGCGCTATAGTACCGCCGGTATGTACAAGGTTGACCTGGATACCAACACCTGGACCAGACACGTTACCGGCACCGGTACCGGTACCATGGTGCATGGTCTGTTCTTCAAGGACCAGATGAAGCCTGCCGACTACTGGATCGTCATGGAACTGATCGATGCCATTGGCGAAGTTGGCATCTGGAGCAAGGAAGACATTGAGGCTGCCCGTGAGGCTTACGACGCTCTGCCCGAGTCTGAGCAGGCCCGTGTTGCCAACTATGAGACCTTGCTTGCCGCTGAGAAGGCCTACCTGACCCTCATCACCGAAGAGGCCGCCCTGAACGCCGCCAAGGCTTACGCTCTGGTCGTCATCAACGACCTGGAGAAGAATGTCACCGACGAATGCACCCTGAACGCCATCGCCGCCGCCCGTGAAGCCATCAACTACGCCACCACCGTGGAAGAAGTCTATGCCATCCTGGACGAGGTTCGTTACATCATCGAGACTGGTTGCGTTGCCGGCAAGTTCACCGACGTTTCTGCCAATGCCTGGTACCATGACAGCATCGAGTTCGTTGTTGCCTTCGGTCTGATGAACGGCATGAGCGAAACCAAGTTCGCCCCCGAAGAGAACATGACCCGTGCTCAGCTGGTCACCGTCCTGTATCGTCTGGCCGGTGAGCCCAGTGTTGCGGGCATGACCACCACCTTCAAGGATGTTGCCGAGAACGATTGGTACACCAATGCCGTGATCTGGGCCTACAATGCAGGCATCATCAACGGTATCGACGAGACCACCTTCGCTCCCATGGCCAATGTCTCCCGTGAGATGCTGGTCACCATCCTCTATCGCTTCCTGGATGAGCCGGAGGCTGATACCGCCGTTCTGGAAGGCTATGTTGATGCCAACGCCATCAGCACCTACGCTGTTCCCGCCATGGCCTGGGCCGTGGAGAATGGCATTGTCAACGGCATCACGGAGACTGTCCTGGCACCTCAGGGCACTGCCACCAGAGCGCAGATTGCCACCATCATGATGCGTATGATTCTGGGCTGATTCCCGGGAGGAAAGCCGGATTTATCCATCTGACAACGAAATAATATCTGCCGGGACTCCTTCGGGGGTCCCGGTTTTCCTGCATTGGAAAAGGTGCTGCCTCAAAATGAAGGGTAGCCGTGCCGGCATCCAATAACTTCTGATATGGTCATTTCCATGGTATCAGGTCAAGCGAAGCACACTATTTTGCCATTATATGTCGCTGCCACAGTAGCGACAACCCTTCGGACTTAATGCAGAACGCATAATCTTTTCCAAAAGAATCTTGCCAAATATCTACTTGACACATACGCCCAGACCGGACAAATTAAGACTTGACTTTTCGGTGGATATTGATTAAATTAAATACAGGAATATGGGTGAAGAAAGGGTGAACAGACCATGAGCTACCGAATTGTGGGGCAGGTTTTTATGCTCCAGGAGACCATCAGTATGCTGTATAAGTTTGTCAACGGTATTACATTTACAGATTTGCTGATTCGGTGGAAGGTGGCGACGGATGAAAATAAGGATGATCCCCGGATACTCCGGTTAAACCGTCTCCAGCAAATTATGGATCAACTATGTGCCGACCTGGATCCTGATGACCCGGAGTTACAGTACTTTTTCTCCCATGCCGAGTGCGGCTGTGAGGATTTGTGCCTGGCACAACTGATTACATACTCTTTCTATACACTGGAAAAAGCAGATTTATGGGGCCATGTAAATGAGATTTGCGGAATCTGGAAACAACTCCAAGAGCGCGGATGCTGGATTCATCCCAGCAGTATGGCCAACCTGAACTTTTCGGACGGCCCGGACTGTCCGGGTGACTTGTGCAAGCAGTTGCAGGCGCTGAATTACTCTGCAAGGTTTCGTGCAGACCTGCGCAAGGCACTGAAGAATTTTGAGCCGACCTTGTTCCGGCTGGCGGAACTTGTAGAGCCTCTGGCCGACCGACTGAAAACTTCCTACGATCAGGAACCCTGGCTGTTTGAAGATCTGCTAACGTACTGGAAGGAACAGTTTCAGCACATTGAGCCGCTGGAATTATTGACTTCTCTGGGCGCAGGTGAGGAAAAGCAGGGTGCCGGCGAGGAAACCTGGGTGGGGCTGTCCCTGATGAATACCAATACGGTTTTCGCCAGCATGACCGGCGACTGCGTCTTTGGCTTGAAGCACAACTGCCTGATGATTGGCAGTGCGATTACGCCCACTTCCCGGGTCAAAAGACGAGGCGCGGACCTGGATTCGGTCAGTACAATTTTAAAGTGCCTCTGCGACCGGAATCGGCTGGAAGTTCTGCATCAGTTGAGCATTGGGCGTTCTTACGGTCAGGCGTTGGCAGAGACACTGGGTATGGATCCGGGCAATCTGTCCCGGAATCTGGCCATGCTCCACAGTTATGGCTTCCTGAAGCAGGAGCGGGGGCCATGGCGCACCTATTACGAAACAGACCCGGAGGCTTTGCGCAAATTCATGTTGCGGGCAGTGGATATAATCTGCACTGGCCCCTGACTGTATCACAATTTAATTACCAAAAACATCAGGTACTGCCCGGCGGTGCTTGATGTTTTTTTCTATATTGCGGCGCACAAATTACAATTAGGCTTGACAGCGTTCCGATAATATGCTAGAATTTCTTGTAGCAGGATACAAGAAGTTTGCCTTAAGGCTGTGTTCCCCTGCCCTTTTCATGGCGAAGCCATGAGAAAAATAAAAACGAAAGGACGAAACAACATGAGTAAGTACTCCAGCAAAAAGTTCCTCGCCATGATCTTGGCTGTGCTGATGATCATGACCTGCCTGGTCTCACCTGCGATGGCTAATCCAGCAAGCGCACCGACCGGCACTACCCCTGCTGCCAGCCTGACGCAGACTGTCGGCACTCCCGAGGGTACAGTCAACATTGAGGGTGAACCCACTGATCTCAACGGTGAGGTCACCATCATGGTTCAGCTTGAAGGTCAGACTGCCTTTATGCGGACCAATGATATTCAACTGGCTTCTGCCAGCCACGACAGCCAAATGGCTACCATGGCCAGGGCTGAAAACCGCATCGAGGCCACCCTGGGCGAAGCCATTGAAGTTGAGAACCGCTATTCGCTGCTGTTCAACGGCTTCAGCTTTACCGGCGAGGCGTGGATGGTCGATGCCATCAATGCGATGGACGGTGTCTCCGCTTTTGTCGCACCCATGTTCGAGCTGGTGGAGCCCGATGCCGCCACTGAGGATGTCAACCTGACGCCCTCCATGAGCCAGAGTACCAATCTGACTTCCTCCGACCTGGCATGGGAACTGGGCTATACTGGTGAGGGGATGACCGTCGCCATTCTGGATACCGGTATCCGCCAGACCCATGAGGCATTCTCCGTCATGCCCGAGAACGGGAAGATCGACCTGGAATACCTCCGGGATGTCTATACCCAGTACGGCGACAAGATGCACGGCGGCTCTCTGCAGGACATTAACGACATCTATTACAGTGAGAAGCTGCCCTTCAACTGGGATTATTTTGACCATGATGCTGTCCCCAACCATACCAATACCGACCACGGCACCCATGTTGCCGGCATTGCCGCCGGTAACAACGGCAAGGGTTTCAGCGGCGTGGCGCCCGATGCCCAGATCGTTACCATGCAGGTTTTTGAAGACACCGGCGGAGCCTACTTTGATACATTGATGCTGGCTATGGAAGACTGCGTGTATCTGGGTGTTGACGCCATCAATATGTCTCTGGGTGTTGCCGCCTGGTTCACCGCTTATGACTCTTTCTCCCCCTATATCGAGAGCATCTATGACGCCCTGGAGAATGCCGGTATCGCCGTCTGCGCCGCTGCCGGTAACGATACCCATTCCGCTACGTGGAATAACTACGGCAACTACTACTACAACCAGTACCGCTGGGGCACCCAGTTCCTGGATACCGGTATCGTTGGTGCTCCCGCTACCTTCTCAGGCACGCTCGCCGTTGCTTCCGTTTCCAATGGCACCAAGGACGGCAGTGCTTACCTGAATGTAAACGGCACCGATTACTTCCCCGCCAGTGCCGAAGGCTGCCCCACTCTGGGTGAGCTGGCGGGTGGCGAGCATGAGATCGTCTATGTCGGTCTGGGTTCCATCGAGGAAATCGAGGCCGCCGGCGGTGTGGAAGGTAAGATCGCCCTGATTCAGCGCGGTACCCTGACCTTCAACGATAAGGCCATCAATGCCGCCAATGCCGGCGCTGCGGCCTGGATCCTGTTTAACAATGATGTCGGCATGATAAGTCCCTACGTTTCCAGCACCATCCCCCTCGGCGTCCTGTCCAGAGAAAACGCTCTGGAGATCATTGCAACCTTTGAAGATGGCATCCACGGCACCGTGGAGCTGATGAAAGACTTTAATTATGGTACCATCTCCGTGGCTGGCTCCTCTTCCTGGGGTACTACCGCCGACCTGCAGATCAAGCCCGAAATCGCTGCTCCCGGTATGAATATCATCTCGTCTATCGGCTTTGGTCATTACTATGGCATGGATGGCGATACCGCTTATAATACGTATTCCGGTACCTCCATGGCAACACCGCACATTGCCGGTGGTATGTTGCTGGTGAAGCAGTCTCTGAAGGAGAAAATGCCCGGGGCTACTGCCGCTGAAATCAACGCCACTGCCCATGCTGTTCTGATGAGCACTGCCCACCAGGTTACCGGATTTGTCCGTCAGCAGGGTGCCGGTATCATCGACCTGGCTTCTGCCGTTTCCACAGATGCTTACCTGACGGTGAACGGTGGCAGACCCAAGCTGGAGCTGGACGACAGCAAGGACGGCAAGTTCACCTTCTCCGTTGAAGTCAACAACATGGGGCAGACCGACCTGACCTACACTGTGGGCCACTCTGCCATGACGCAGGATGTGGTCGATCTGGATTACTCCGGCAGTAACATGGCCGACCGGGACTATGCGTTGAAAACCGGATTCTTCATTGCCAATCCCGGCACCGTTACGCTTAAGACCATGAACGGCACCATAAAGAAAGTGACCGAGATGGTCACGCTGTCCGGACCCAAGACCATTACCGTTCCTGCCGGTGAGACCGTTACCGTAACCCTCACCCTGTCCTGCAACGACGACCTGATGGCCTGGATTCAGGAGAATTGCGAAGTCGGTAACTATTTGGAGGGCTTCATCACGCTGACGACCGAAGACGGCGCCGACCTGTCCATTCCCTATTTGGGCTTCGTGGGTGACTGGGACTATGCGCCTATGTTCGATATCGGCTTCTGGTGGAATCTGCCCTATGGTGTCAACAACCTGGCTCATGGCACGGTTGCTCAGGGCACATATGTTGGCTATGGTCCTTTCAACCCCGGCAACCCCAATAATCAGGGTCTGGGTCTGAACCACTACTGGGATGCTACCGGCGAAACCTATTTGGCTGACCGGAACGCCATCTCCCCCAATGGTGACGACTATCTGGACGCTCTGACCTATATTGAGTTCTCCACCATGCGTAACCCCAAAACCGTGAAGCTCTATGTCGCTGACGAAGAGGGCAACGTGATTCGCAACCTGCATGAGTCCACCTATTCCTTCCGCAAAGAGCATTTCACCCCGACGCTCACCGGCGGTTACTCCTACTCGCATATCGCATTCGACTATAAGGCTGAGGAGCTGGCGGAGAACGAGACCGCTTATCTGGTTCTGGAAGGCTGGCTGGATCACGAAGAATATCGGGTCGAAGACAACTATAACGGCCGCATGGTCTTCCCCTTCACCGTGGATACCACTGCGCCTCAGGTCAAGGTTGTGGACGGCGGTATTGAGATCATCGATGCCCAGTACACCGCATACTATGCCGTTTATGCCGACAAGGAAAAGACCGAGCTGATTTGTGAGAACGGTGTATTTGCTGACCAGCGGGCCGCCGCTGAGTTCGTTGAGATTGCCGGTCTGGACACCTTCTATGTGGTCACTGCTGACTATGCCCGCAACGAAGGCTTCTACATGGTGGAAAACGGTCTGGTTTATGACCTGGGTGATGTGGACATCCTCTATGGTGGCAAGACTGTCGTCGCCCGTCAGTATGCCGACTATGCTGAGGGCTACTACAAGTATGGTTGGCTGGAGTTCAATTCCGAGACGGCCATCAATATCAAGTCCACCGGTTTGACCTATGAACCTACCGAAGATGCCTACTGGAACTTTGACTATCTGAGCGCAGCCATTGCTGCTGACGGCACCGTCTATGTCAACTCTTCCGATAAACTGTTCATTATGGATCCCGAAACCTATGAACTGACTCTGGTGGGAGACTTCTCCTTTGATGACGGTTTCCCCGGCGGCGTAGTGAGCATTTTCTCCAATCCCGAGACTGGCGAGTTCTATACCCTTGGGCTGGTAAGGGGCTGGGTCCCCGGTATCAGTTCCCTGGACATCACCACCGGTGAGCGTACGGTCATGTGGAGAGTCACCGACATCCCCGGAGCTGACCAGTTGGAAACCACCTACTGGGCCGCCTGCATGATCGATGCCACCACCGTTGCGGTTTGGGGCTACTTTGGCGACATTGGCCTCTATGACCTCGAAACCGGCAAGGTCTTGGGATACATTGACATGAATCTTACTGACCCCTTATATGACTGTCTCCAGATTGGCATCAACGGTATTGGTGGTAGCATGATCTACAACAAGGACAACAACGATCTGTACTGCTTCAGCAACTGGGCGGAGCTGGGCTTTGACCGGTACCAAGCTCAGGGCAGAATCAGAGTTGACCTGGATACCAACACAACTACGCTGGAACCTCTTGGCAACAACAAGCTGGGTGTAAACGGTCTGTTCTTCAAGGAAGATGCTGTTCCCACCGACTGGTATATCGTTCTGGACATGATCAACCAGATCGGCGATGTTGAGCTGTCCGATGGCGACCTGATCAAGGCTGCCCGTGAAGCCTATGATGCACTGACCGAGTCTAAGAAGGCTCTGGTTGAGAACTATGATGTTCTGGTCAAGGCAGAGCAGACCTACCTGACGCTGGTTGCTGAGGAGGCCGCCCTGAACGCCGCCAAGGCTTACGCTCTGGTCGCCATCAACGACCTGGAGAAGAATGTCACCGACGAATGCACCCTGAACGCCATCGCCGCCGCCCGTGAAGCCATCAACTACGCCACCACCGTGGAAGAAGTCTATGCCATCCTGGACGAGGTTCGTTACGCTGTGGAACATGGCTGTGTTGCCGGCAAGTTCACCGACGTTTCCGCCAATGCCTGGTACCATGACAGCATTGAGTTCGTTGTTGCCTTCGGTCTGATGAACGGCATGAGCGAGACGCAGTTCGCCCCCAACGCCAACATGACCCGTGCTCAGTTGGTCACCGTCCTGTATCGTCTGGCCGGTGAGCCCAGTGTTGCGGGCATGACCACCACCTTCAAGGACGTTGCTGAGAACGATTGG
>SVLX01000033.1 GCA_015067725.1 Oscillospiraceae bacterium
GAATCCTCTATTCTCATACATAGTATCAGCAACTCGATAGTTCCGCAAATTCCCCTGGGGGTTAACCCCCAGGGGAATCGGAAATCGTTAATTTGTCTCTACCCCAACTATTGACATAGAGCCAAAATAAGGCTCTGCGGCAACCAAAACCGGTTCACCGCAGAGCTTTTTTATGTCATTCCGCCGGAGAATCAGGAATCAGACGGTTCAAGGAAGAACAGTGTCGGATTAAATGCAACAACCGTAACCTCGCAGGGAATCTTCTTGCCGTCCAACAGTACCTTCAGTTTCGGCGCTTCATCGGCGGAGGTGGTGATGTTAAACAGCGAGCCTTCTCCGCCGGTGCCGTTCAATTCCAGCGTCAGGGTCGTGCCGAAAATACTGCTGGATTGCCCCATACCGGAGGAAATCTGCCCACCTGCCCCGGGGACATAGACCAGAAAGAAGGACTCGTTGCCGCTTTCGGTGGCGTGGTCATACCGGAGGGCGTAGGCATTGCCCGGCTCTGGATTCAGCCCATTCAGCCAGGTTTCTACCTGCCCGGCAATGGCAATTTCGGCTTCTGTGCCCTCGGTGCGCATATCCTCCATATATTCATCAATGGTGGCTTCCCAGAAACTGGACGACCCGCCGGAATGGTAGACGGTGAGACTGGTAACCAGAATCCCAATCAGCAGGACGGGAATCACCAGCGCAACAACCAGCACCTTCCAGACAGCGCCGTCTTTTGCCGTGACCGGGGGTTGTATGGTTTGCTGAACCCCGGTGAGGGACTTGGTGCATCGGGGGCAGACTTTCCAGTCATTTTCCACCAAAGTGGAGCAGTTGGGGCAGGTGGCACGAAGTCTGGTTCCGCATTTGGGGCAGAGGATGAACTGCTCTTTGACCGGGGCATCGCACCGGGGACAGCGGAGGTCTGCGTGGTTTCCCCTGAACAGCAGATAGACAATGACACCCAGCATGGCAGGGGCGAGAGCGGCGACCAAAGCCCATAGCGGGGCATTCATTCTGCGCCGGTTGGCATCCCGGTAGACATAGACCCCCAGAACAAGGGGAAGGCTCAGCATTAAGCCCAGAACCAGCAAAACGGGAATTGCGGCAAGGATACTCATGGGGTAATTCCTCCTTTTCGGGTATAGGTTGCAGCAACAACGGCGCATCCGGCAGTAGAAACAAAGACATAACCAAAGCAAAGGGCACACAGACCGGGATACCAGTCCATTGCGGAGTAGCCAAGAAGAACCACCGCAATCTGGAACAGGACACCCGCCAAAACCAGAAGAACGGTCTGCCGGTGGAGTCTGCGCCGGTTTAACTCCCTGTGGAGCATATTCTCATTGAGTACCGGCGGTTGGTGCTGTTCAAAATCGTATATCTGGTTCATCATGGAGCACCTCCTTCAAGATTTTTCTGGCTTTACTCAATCGGGATTTAACCGTCCCCACCGGGATACTCAGCGTCTGAGCGGTGGCGGCCATGTCCATATCCTGAAAATAGAACGCAATGACCGCCAACCGCAGTTTGTCCGGCAGGGTATCGATGGCCTGGTGAAGGGCGCTGTAGTCCGGTTTTTCCGGCGCAGGGACAGATTGCAGAAGGGCATCCTGCTCATCGGTCGAGCTGAAGCTGACAAAGGGACTCCGGGCGATACGGCGCAGGGCGTTGCGATAGGTATTGATGCAGATTTTGGTGAGCCAAGGTTCAAAGGCTCTGGAAGCATCGTATTGGGCGAAGGACTGAAGCGCCCGGAGCCAGGTATCCTGATAGAGATCGTCTGCGTCATGGGTGCTGGCGCAGAGAGACAGGCACAGCCCATACAGTCGCTTTCCATATTGTCGGATGTATTGGTCAAACAAGTCTTCTGCACCTCCCTTCAAATACAGATACAACCGAGACGGGCAAAAGGTTCACTGGATTGGAAAAATTCTCATACGCCGCTGAAGCTGTGTCAGCCGCCAACAATATGATAAACCCGGTTGAAATGCACCCCACTTTCTGCTATAATGGAGGCACAACAGAGAAAAAGGAACGTTTACCATGTCAGAACATATTACTTTTCGTGATTTAGGTCTCTCTGAGGCCATGCTGAAGGCACTGGAGAAGCGGGGCTATGGCTACCCCACCTCCATCCAGAAAGAGGCCATCCCGCCGCTGATGGAGGGCAGAGACGTCATCGCCAAGGCACCCACCGGCACAGGCAAGACCTTCGCCTTTGGTATCCCCATGATTGAGCATATGGACCCGGATGACCCGGCGGTGCAGGGCCTGATTCTTGCCCCCACCAGGGAACTGGCCATTCAGATTGGTGATGAGCTGAGAAGTTTGCTGTCCTTCTATAAGGGGCTTCGGGTGGCTGTCCTCTATGGCGGCGCATCCATCGGCACCCAGATTAAGCAACTGGAAAAGAACCCCCAAATTATCGTGGCAACCCCCGGCAGACTCATGGATCACCACAAGAGAAAGAATATCCGCTTTGACCGGATTCAGACCGTTGTGCTGGATGAGGCTGACCGGATGCTGGATATGGGTTTCTTTAAGGATGTGACCAAAATTCTGGATATGCTCAAAAACCGGAAGAATATGGGCCTGTTCTCCGCCACCATCTCTCAGGAGGTTATGACCGTAAGCTGGATGTACCAGCGGGATGAGGTGGAGATTACCGTTGAGCCCAAGCAGGAGGACCGCCCGGACATCGACCAGTATTCCATCACCACAACCCCACTGGCCAAAGCGGAGACGACCCTGCGCCTCTTGCGGATTCAGGGCTATGACCGGGTCATGATTTTCTGTAACACCAAGCATATGTGCCAGCGGCTGTGTGATGAGTTCAAACGGGCTGGGGCAGATGCGGACTGCATCCACGGCGATATCCGGCAGAGCCACCGGGAGAGAACCATGCAGAAATTCCACCGGGGTCAGCTCTCTATCCTCATTGCCACCGATGTTGCCTCCCGGGGCATTGACGTGGACGATGTGGATTGCGTCATTAACTATGACATTCCCGAAGAAAACGAATACTACATCCATCGCATTGGTCGTACCGGACGGGCCAAGCGGAAGGGTGTTTCCTTTGCCATGGTCAGCAACTTCCCGGAAAAAGCCAAGCTGGATGAGATTGCCAAATTCTCCTCCTTCCAGATTACGCCCCTGCTTCTGGGCGATGATGATGTGCTCACCGTAGAGGAGGTGAAAGCGCCCGTCATCAGGAAGCGGTTCAAATGACCGGGGCGGAGCTGGGCTTTCTCCTGCTGGGCTCCCATTTGGGCGACCCCACCCGCAGACCTCTGACCCCCAGCCAACTTGTCCGTTTGCGGCAACGGGTGCAGGCGCAGGGGCGCACCATGACCGATGGGCAGGTGGATGGGGCTTTCCTCCGCTCTCTGGGCTACTCCGCCAATGACAGTGCCCATATCCTCTCCCTGTTGGGTCAGTTGGATTTGGCGATTGCCTATCTGGAGCGGGCGGAGAAACTGGGTTTCCACTGCATTACCCGGTGCAGTGAGAATTACCCCAACGCCCTCGCTGAAGCGGAGCGGTACTCGCCACCGGTGGTGCTGTGGGGCAGGGGAGAGATTAGCCTTCTGCATACCCCCTGTATCTCTCTGGTGGGCTCCCGGCAAGCCAGGACCGCAAACCTGAACTTTGCTCAGGCGGTGGGCACGGAAGCTGCTCTGCAGGGGTATACGCTGGTTTCCGGTGGTGCAAAGGGTATAGACTCCGCGGGACAGTTTGCCTGCCGTAATGTGGGGGGGAAGGTCATCTGTGTTGTGCCCGATGCCCTGACAGAGCATCTTGTCTACGGTCCGGGTGTGCTATTTCTCAGCGAAGACAGCTATGATTTGCACTTTACCCATCAGCGGGCGCTGTCCAGAAACAGCGTGATTCACATTCTGGGGTCGGCGGTCTTTGTGGCGCAGTGCGATACGCAGGGCGGCACATGGTCCGGTACAACCAACAACTTAAAGCATGGCTGGCGACCGGTCTACTGCTACCGGGATGATTCACCTGCCGCCAAAGCTCTCGTCTCCATGGGGGCAACCCCGGTAGGGGAGGAGTCGCTCAAGGAAATTGCAGACCTGCTCACCGGACAAAACAGCCTGTTTTCTCAGCAGTAAGGGGGAATACCATGGATGCAGAACAGGGAGTCTATATTTTACTGGTCATGGCGGTGTTGCCCCTCTTGCCGGGCGGCTTCTTCTGGTATCTGCTCCATCTGGCGAAAGATCCCAAAAACCTGGAGGAAACCAGAGGGGAACTGCTGTGGTTCAGGGTGGAAAAGAATGTACACGGCAGGCGCGGCTACCGGGACATTGTGATTAAGCGGCTGATTCGCTATACTTATCGTTACACCGTCAATGGGCGCACCCATAAGCTTCGGGGGCAGATGGTTGACCCGACCGGTCGCCCCCGGGCGGGGGGAAGAATCGTCTATCTCCGGGGCTTTCCGTCTCTGGCTTATCTGGACAGCTTTACCGGTCAGCGGGAGCTTGCGTGGGCGCTGGTTCTGACCGGGGAGGGAATCATCTTCCTGATGATTTTCCTTTTCCTCTTGCTGATTTTATAATCCTCAACCAAACCCTCCTTTTTGGAGGGTTTTTTGATAGAAAAACTGCCACCGTCGGAAAAGACGGTGGCAGTAAAAGCCATAAATCAATACTTGGCAGTGCTGACCTTGACGCCGGGGCCCATGGTGGAGGCGACGACGCAGGAGCGGATATACTGACCCTTGGCAGCGGCGGGCTTAGCCTTAACAACGGCGTTCACCAGAGTGTCCATGTTCTCCTGGAGCTTCTCGGGGCCGAAGGAAACCTTACCGATGGGGCAGTGGATGATGTTGGTCTTGTCCAGACGATACTCGACCTTACCGGCCTTGATCTCCTTGACAGCGGCGCCAACGTTGGGGGTGACGGTACCGGCCTTGGGAGAGGGCATCAGACCCTTGGGGCCCAGAACCTTACCCAGACGACCGACGATACCCATCATGTCGGGGGAAGCGACGACGACATCAAAGTCGAACCAGTTTTCCTTGGTGATCTTCTCAACCAGCTCCATGCCGCCGACATAGTCAGCGCCGGCTTCCTTGGCTTCGTCGATCTTGGCGTCCTTGGTGAAAACCAGAACGCGGCGGGTCTTACCGGTGCCGTTGGGCAGAACCACGGCGCCACGGACCTGCTGGTCGGCGTGACGGGAGTCAACACCCAGCTTGATGTGGATTTCGACGGTCTCGTCGAACTTAGCGGAAGCGGTCTTTACCACCAGAGCCAGAGCATCAGCGGGCTCATACTGCACAGCGCGGTCAATCTGCTTGGCGCTGTCCTTATATTTTTTACCTCTAAACAATGTAATATCCTCCTTAAAGTGGTGATGCGGAATAATCCTCCCACATTTTCGAGGCCGGGTCTCACAGGACCCTTATGACCTCAGCAAGCAAATTCTTAGTCCACGACAGTGACGCCCATGGAGCGGCAAGTGCCGGCAACCTGGCTCTCGGCGGCCTCGATGGTCGCGCAGTTCAGGTCGGGCATCTTCTTCTCGGCAATCTCACGAACCTGAGCCCGGGTGATGGTGCCAACCTTAGTCTTGTTGGGCACACCGGAGCCACTCTCGATACCCAGAGCCTTCAGGATGAGCAGGGGAGTGGGGGGAGTCTTGACGATGAAGGTGAAGGAACGGTCGGCATAAACGGTGATGACAACAGGAACCTTGAAGCCGGCCTGATCCTGGGTGCGGGCGTTGAATTCCTTGATGAAGGCAGCGATGTTCACGCCGTGCTGACCCAGAGCGGGACCAACAGGGGGAGAAGCAGTCGCCTTGGCTGCATTGATCTGCAGTTTGATGATACCAGTTACTTTCTGTGCCATGATAAGCACCTCCTGAATAAATGTGGTTCATGCGCACTTTCGCGCATCCTTGTCGGGGCCTCATGCCCCTCCCACGTTCCGCCCGATAAGCGGGCCGATGCGTTTATTGGGGAATAACTTCCACCTGATCGAGCTCCAGCTCGACAGGTGTTTCGCGGCCGAACATCGATACGACCACGCGGACCTTGTTCTTTTCTAGGTCCAGAGCCTCGACCACGCCATTGAAGGAGGTCAGAGGCCCGTCCGCAATGCGGACAGTATCGCCTACAGCATAATTGACGATAATCTCCCGCTTCTCTACACCCAGAGCGAAGATTTCTTCATCGGTCAGGGGGGTGGGCTTGCCACCGGAGCCGACAAAGCTGGTGACGCCACGGATATTGCGGATGATATACCAAGACTCGTCGCTCATGATCATCTTGACCAGCACATAGCTGGGGAAGACCTTGCGCTCAACGGTCTTGCTCTCGCCGGAGTCAGTGATTTCGGTGACGGTCTCCATGGGAATAGAGACGGCATAAATCACATCCTGCAGGCTTCGGGATTCCACCGTTCTTTCGATGGTGGCTTTGACGGTATTCTCGTATCCAGAGTAGGTCTGAACGACATACCATTTTGCTGCATCAGCCATGGTCAATTACCCCAGCAGGTTGCCCAGCTTCAGCAGGGCTTCAACACCGAACTTAGCGACAACGTCGAAAGCCCAGATAAAAGCACCAACGATGACCACGCACAGCACAACGGTCAGGGCATTCTTCATGACCTGAGACCAGGTGGGCCATACGACCTTCTTCAGCTCGCTCTTCAGCTCGCGGAAGTACTTTGCGATACCGTGACCGGCCCGCTTGAACCAGTTTTCCTTTTTGACTTCTGCCATTGATCTCAACCTTTCTGTTCGCCCTTACTTGGTCTCGTTGTGGACGGTGTGCTTCTTGCAGAATCTGCAATACTTCTTCATCTCCAGACGGTCGGGGTCATTCTTCTTGTTCTTCATGGAGTTGTAGTTTCTCTGCTTGCATTCAGAACATCTCAGTGTGATTTTGACGCGCATAACGGCACCTCCTTAAAAAATTGCCTCCCTGTATGGTCCCGGCTAGTTGAAGATTTAGAGGCGAGCGAAACCACACGCTCACCATCCGGGACTGAAAAAGGCGCATAAAAAAAGCCCTCTTCGCAGGTGTAGACATTGTATCATAGATTCTCGCAAACGTCAACAACTTTTTTCTTTATTTTTCCGATTTTTTCCGGTATAATGGAGACACCATTCCAAGAAGACACAGGAGGCAAAAATGAAGCGAATTATGGCCATTGATTATGGCGATGCCCGCACCGGAATCGCCATTTCCGATTTGCTGTGCTCTCTGGTGGGCAGTACCACCGTGATTCACAGCCACAATCCGGATAAAACCGCCGCGGAAATTGCCCGGCTGGTGCAGGAAAACGAAGTGGGGGAGCTGGTTATGGGTTACCCCAAAAATATGGACGGTACAGAAGGCCCCCGGGCGGAGCTGTACCGGGAGTTTGCCCGGAAGGTGGAGCAGGAGGTCGGGCTGGAGGTACACCTATGGGATGAGCGGCGCACTACTGTTGAGGCCCACCGTATCCTCTCCGATCACAATTACCACGGCAAGAAACGGAAGAATACTGTGGATGCAGTGGCGGCTTCTCTAATTCTGGAGGGCTATCTGGCGTTCCGGCGGAATCGGTGAGACTCTGCGGAGGTGAAGCTCGATGCGGCTGGGGCTATGGCTGTTTCTTCCGGTTCTGTGGAGAAAACAGCTCCCAAAGTCCTGCCGCCAGAAGCAGAAAGCCGAAGACCTTCCCCAATACGTCAGCCTGGATTCCGGTGGCAACCCATGCGGATATGGCGGCACCTGCTGCCCCCGACAGAATCGCCGGCAGAGCAATGCGCCACCGCAGCCGCCCCTGACGGAAGCTGAAGAAACACGAGAGCAGTGCGGATGGCAGGAAGAAAAGCAGGTTGATGCCCTGCGCCTCCTGCTGTGGGGTGGTGAGCACCTGCGTCAGCCAGAGGATCAGCAGTGAACCGCCACCAATGCCCAAACCGGTGAGAAACCCCAGTACCGCACCCACCACAATGCAAACGGGAACGGAATCCATCACTATCCCTCCTTTCACCACAGCGCCCGGACTGCGCCCAGAAGCAGAATCACACCCATTGCCCGATGAAGCCACTTTGCCGGGATTCTCTTGCCCAGCGTCCCGGACAGCAATCCACCCAGGGTACTGCCCACCAAATATGGCCATGCCGAAGACCATGGCAAATCCCCATGCAGCCCATAGACCGTCAGGGACACCAGACACAGAGGAAGGACGATGGCGAGCACCGTGGGAAACAGACACTGGTCGTCCAGGTCTGTATGTCGTTGTAATCCCGGAGTGAGGACCATTCCTGCCCCTGCGCCAAACAGACCATTGCAAATCCCGGCCAGACCGCCCCACACCATGGCCGCCCGGCGATTCCGTTTCTCCATGAAGAATCCCCCTTTCCCGGTTAGTTTTTCCGGAAAGGGGGACAGTTATACTTATGGGCAAAAGAGACGGTCAGGCCCGGCTGGTCAGCAGGAAGTAAGCCAGCACAACTGCGCCCAGCACAATGCGATAGATGCCGAAGACAGCGAAAGAGTGCTTCTTCACATACTGCATCAGACCCCGGATGGCCACCATGGATACCACAAAGGACACCACACAGCCCACCACCAGAATGGCGGTTTCCTGACCGGACATGGCAACGCCGGAGAGGATATACTTTGCCGCTTTCAGCAGACTTGCCCCCAACATGGTGGGAATGGCCAGAAAGAAGGAAAATTCGGCAGCGGCACTCCGGCTGAGGCCAAGGACCATGGCACCCAGAATGGTCGCCCCGGAGCGGGAAGTGCCGGGAATCATGGCCAGACACTGAAACAAACCGATGAACAGTGCCGTCTGCCAGGTGATGCGCTCCGTCCGGTGAATGGGAGCTTTCCCCTGCCGGTTGCGCTCTAAAAACAGAAACACCACACCATAAAGAATCAGGGTAATGGCCACGGTGATGTAATTATACAGGTGGGCATCCAGCCAGTCATCCAGCAGTAACCCCAGCACGGCTGACGGCAGTACAGCCACAATCACATTGCCCCAGAGAAGCCAGGTGTTGCGCTTCTTGGTGGGCGTCTTTTTGGGAGAGAAGGGGTTCAACTTGTGGAAGAACAGCACCAAGACGGCGGCAATTGCACCAAGCTGAATCACCACCTGGAACATCTCCCAGAATTCTTCGGATGTTTTTAGCGGCAACAGTTCTTTCAGCAGAATCAGGTGACCTGTGGAGCTGATGGGCAACCATTCGGTAATGCCCTCCACAATGCCATAGAGTATGGTTTTCAGCAGTTCAATCAGCATAGGAGTCCTCCTTTTGGGGGTCAGAGATTGGTTTCGTCAAAGGTAATTACGGTATAATACCGGGTATTCCGGGATTTGACCAGTTGGTCGATGGATTGGGCGAGGCGTTCTTTTTGATCGCGAAGCCGGAAGGGAATAGACACATCAAAAATCAGGTTGGTGTGGGTCGGACCGGCCACCATGCGGAAATCATGGATGGAAGCATGCGCATCCATCTGCCGCACATGGTCGGCAATCAGTGCCCGCATCTCATCTACCACCGGGTCGCCCACCACAACCGGGTCATAGTGTATGGAGAGATGCACCCCCAGTTTTTCCAGACAGGTGCGCTCAATGCTGTCGATGATGTCATGGCAGACCATGGGGTCTTCCCGCACATCCATCTCCACATGAATGGAGGCAAAGCGCCGCCCCGGACCATAGTCATGAACCAGCAGGTCGTGATAGCCCAGCACATTTTCGTGATCTGTGATTACCTGTGACAGTGCGGTTTTCAGCGCCTCGTCCGGGCCTGTGCCCAGCAGCAAGTCCATGGTGTTTTTCGCCACCCCAACGCCGGACCAGAGAATCAGCAATGCCACAGCAAGACCCACAAAACCATCGAGGGACACAGGACATACTGCCTGCAACACGGAAGTCAGCAGAATGGCGGCGGTGGAAATGGCATCATTGCGGCTGTCTGTAGCGGTAGCCATCAATGCGGCGGAGTCAATGGCTCTCCCGATCTTCCGGTTAAAGCGGCACAGCCACAGCTTCACCAAAACCGACAACACCAGCACCACCACCAGTGCCGGGGAAAAGGAAACAGGCGAAGGATGCAGAATCTTGTCCACCGTGCTTTTCAGTGTCTCAAATCCCATGAGCAGAATCAGCAGGGACACCATCAGCCCGGAGAGATACTCCGCCCGGGCATGACCGTAGGGATGTTCTTTGTCGGCGGGTTTTCCGGCAAAATGGAAGCCGAGGAGAGTGACCACCGACCCGGAGGCATCGGTCAGATTATTGACTCCGTCGGCGGTGATGGCGACTGAGCCGGAAAGGATGCCGATTGCCAGTTTCCCGGCAAAGAGCAGAAAATTGCAAAGAATCCCCACTATGCCGGACAGCCTTCCACAACGGGTGCGAATTTTGGGCTCATCAAAGGAGTACCCACGGGGGAGAAAAAGACGGAGCAAAAGACTGATCATGAAAATGATACCTCTTAGGGAATAATCAGAGAAAAAACAGGAAATTCTCCTGTCTGTAGAGTTGGTAAAGATAAACTCTACCAGACCGGAAGAAAAGTAGATGCTTTTTTTCCGGGGATGACTATACTTTTTCGGGTTTTTATTGTATAATGTATCTCGTTTCCGACCGGGGATCGGGTCGGTGCACTTATTATACCCCCATTATATGGGGCTGTCAATAAAACTTTACTTCCACCTTGGGTGGGATGAGAAATACAGATTTGGAGGTAGACCGATATGTCTTATACGTTTGAAATTTTGACGGATTCTTCCTGCGACCTGACCTATGAACTGGCAGAGCGGATTGGTATCCGCTCTGTTCCTCTGATGGTGAATGTTGATGGACGGGATGTGGTGAACCTGCTGGATGGTGACCCTGCCGCCAATTTGGACATGAAGGCATTCTTTGACCAGTTGCGCAAGGCTGTTCCCACCAGTACCACTGCCGCCAACCCGGCAAAGTGGGCCGCCGCCATGGAGCCCATTCTGGCTTCCGGTCAGGATTTGCTGGTGCTGGCGTTCTCCTCCGGCCTCAGTGCTACCTATTCCTCTGCGGTTTTGGCCGCAGAAGAACTGGCAGAAAAGTACCCCGAGCGGAAGATTCAGGTTATTGATACCCTCTGCGCCTCTCTTGGTCAGGGTATGCTGGTCTATATGGCCGCCCAAAAGCGACTGGAAGGACAGAGTTTTGACGAAGTCGCCCGGTGGACGGAGGAAAATAAGCTCCATCAGTGCCACTGGTTTACCGTGGATGATCTGGCATTTTTGAAGCGGGGCGGCCGTATTTCCGCGGCTACCGCCATTGCGGGTACGTTGCTGAAAATCAAGCCTGTGATGCATATGGATGATGCAGGAAAACTGATTAACATGGCCAAAGCCAGAGGCAGAAAAGCTTCCATTGAGGCTCTGGCAGACAAGGTTGGCGAGACAGCCATCAATCCTCAGGAGCAGGTCATGTTCATTTGCCATGGCGACTGCATGGAAGATGCCCAGTATCTGAAGAAGCTGGTCATGGAGCGTTACCATCCCAAAGATGTGATTATCGGCTATGTGGGCCCGGTCATTGCCTCCCACTCCGGGCCGGGGACACTGGCCATGTTCTTCCTGGGCGAGAAGCGATAATTGCCGTACCGCTTCCCGATAAACGGAATACCCATAAATCGTCTCCCTCCGCCATATTGGTGAAGGGAGACTTTTTGCGTTTCAGCGGGTGCGACAGGGACGCTATTTTCCACCCCGCAACTCGATAATTTGATCCCGCAACAGGGCGGCATACTCGAATTCCATCATCTTTGCTGCCTTGCGCATTTCCTTTTCCAGCTTGGCGATTTCCTTCTCCCGTTCGGCCTGAGTCATCTTGATGCCGTTCTTTTTTCTGACCTCGGCGGTGGACTTGGAAATCTCGATCAGATCCCGGACGGACTTGACGATGGTCTTGGGGATAATACCGTGGGCTCGGTTATAAGCGTCCTGAATCTCCCGGCGGCGCTGCGTCTCCCGGAGGGCAGAATCCATGGCGGAAGTTACTTTGTCGGCATAGAGAATGACCCGGCCTTCAGCATTACGGGCGGCACGGCCAATGGTCTGAATCAGGCTGGTCTCCGAGCGGAGGAAGCCCTCTTTGTCCGCATCCAGAATGGCCACCAGACTGACCTCCGGCAAGTCAAGACCCTCCCGGAGCAGGTTAATACCCACCAGTACATCAAATTTGGCCATGCGCAGGTCGCGGATAATTTCCATCCGCTCCATGGCCGCTACATCGGAGTGCATATACCGGACTTTGATTCCGGCTTTCAGGAGATAGTTGGTCAAATCCTCAGCCATTTTCTTGGTCAGTGTGGTGACCAGTACCCGCTCTTTCCGGTCCACGACCCGGTTGATTTCACCGATCAGATCGTCGATCTGTCCTTCAATGGGACGCACCTCCGTCACCGGGTCCAGAAGCCCGGTGGGGCGGATGACCTGCTCCACGATTCGTCCGGATCGTTCCCGTTCAAAGTCGGCGGGGGTGGCGGAGATATAGATGACCTGATTCAGCTTGCTCTGGAACTCGGCAAAGTTTAGTGGGCGGTTGTCATAGGCGGAGGGCAACCGGAAACCATAATTGACCAGAGAATCCTTCCGGGAGCGGTCGCCGGCGTACATGGCTCTGACCTGGGGAATGGTCACATGGCTCTCGTCGATAAAGAGCAGGAAGTCCTTGGGGAAATAGTCCAGCAACGTGGTGGGCGGTGTGCCGGGGGCCCGGCCGGAGATGACCCGGGAGTAATTCTCAATGCCGGAGCAGAAGCCAATCTCAGAGAGCATCTCCAAATCATAGTTTACCCGTTGGGCGATCCGCTGCGCTTCCAGCAATTTATCTTCAGACCGGAAGAAGATGACCTGCCGGTCACATTCTTCCTGAATTTCCCGCATGGCTCTGGCCAATTTCTCCTTAGAGGCCACATAGTGACTGGCAGGGTATATGGCGGCGTGTTCCAAAAACCGCTCCGGGACACCGGTGACGGCGTTGATTTCCGCAATCCGGTCGATCTCATCGCCAAAGAACTCTACCCGGATGGCTTTTCCGTTCCAGTAGGCGGGGTAAATTTCCAGTGTATCACCCCGGACACGGAATTTATTTCGGGAGAAGTCCAAATCATTGCGCTCATAGCGGATCTCCGTCAGTTTCCGGAGTACATCGTCCAAAGGACGCTCCTGTCCCACCCGCAGGGAGATAACCATGTTCTTGTAGTCGATGGGGTCGCCCAGACCATAAATACAGCTCACCGAAGCCACCACAATCACATCCCTGCGCTCGGACAAAGCAGAGGTGGCACTGTGGCGCAGACGGTCGATTTCCTCATTGGTGGCGGAGTCTTTCTCGATATAGGTATCGGTTTGGGCGATGTAGGCCTCCGGCTGGTAATAGTCATAATAGGAGATGAAATACTCCACAGCGTTATGGGGGAAGAATTCCCGCAACTCACTGCAAAGCTGGGAGGCAAGAGTCTTATTGTGAGCCAGCACCAGTGTGGGTTTATTTACCTGAGCAATTACATTAGCCATGGTGAAGGTCTTGCCGGAGCCGGTAACACCCAACAGGGTCTGCTCCTGCAAGCCCAATTGGATACCTTCCACCAGTCCGGCAATGGCTTCCGGCTGATCGCCGGTGGGGTGGAATGGGGCGCAGAGTTGAAAATCCATAGGCCTATCCTCCGGGATGAGTTTAGCCGGAATTGTCCGGCAGTGTTTTGCCTTGATTTTATCACAGCTTGGGTCAAAAGGGAAGAGAAAAGGGGATTTTTCCGGCGATTTCTCCGGTTGCGCTTGCCTTGGCTTATCATCAAAACAGAGTTTTTTTGACTGCGCCATTGTTTTTCTTGAATTTTGCGGCAGGTTCTGGTATAATCTGAGCATGGATAAGCGAATAAAGTATTATGTCAGTCGTAAAAACCCTGCGACATGGCTGATGGCACTGTGCCTGTTCGCTTCCGCAGTGATCCGAATCGTCTTCGCCTGTGTGAGAGGATCAGGCGACAGCGGATACCTTTGGGGACAGATTGTCCTCCCTGCGGTGGCGTGTGTGTACTTTGGGCTCATCTGCCTGCTCAGTGGTCGGGAGTATTACTTCCGCACCGCCATTCCCATCTACATGATGGCCCTGTATTTGTGCTTCTATACCCGGAGTATTCACCCGACCATGGGCGGTTGGGGTTTCTTCCTGTATATCTTCCTGTATTTTACGCTGGCGACGGTCTATGCGCTGGCGGTGGATGGCAGGATTATCCACTTCTGGGTCATGTTGCCGGTATATCTGGTGCCGATGGGCGTCCGTCTTGCGGAGAACTGGGGCGGCCTGAACTGGGACGTTTTCCGGTCTTCCGTGTGGCAACTCCTGCCCGATGCTCTCTTTGGTCTTGCCCTGTTCCTGGGACTTTTCGCCACCAAGATCCAGAACGATGGCAAGTACCATCCCACCTGGGGTGACCGCAGTGACGGCAGAAAAATCCGTACCCTGTTCCCCATGGATCAGCTTTCTCCCTACCTGATGGTTCACCGGAACGAAGCCAACAACATGATGGCACAATCCTTTGAAATCACGGCGGCGGAGCGGTACATCCGGCAAAAGCGCAGAGAGGGCATGACCAACTTCGGCCTGACCCACCTGATTCTGGCGGCCTATGCCAGAACCATCGCCAAATATCCCACCATGAACCGGTTTGTCTCCGGGCAGAAGGTTTATTCCAGAGGTGAGGATATTCAGGTCTGCCTGACGGTGAAGAAGGAAATGACTGTAGAGGCACCTGACTCCGTCATTAAGGCGCACCTGAGCCCCAGAGACACTGCCAGGGATGTCTATGAGAAGTTCAGCGCACTGGTGGAGGAGGTCAAGTCTGCTCCCCTCAACAGTGATTTGGACAATACCGCCCGGTATCTCAGCCTGATTCCCGGTGTGGTGCTGAAGTTCGTGGTATGGTTACTGAAACTGCTGGACTACTTTGGTAAGATTCCCGGATTCCTGCTGGAAGTCAGTCCTTTCCATGCCTCCATGTACATGACCTCCATGGGCTCTCTGGGTATCCCACCCATTTATCACCATCTGTATA
Source organism: Oscillospiraceae bacterium (assembly GCA_015067725.1). Classification (GTDB taxonomy): domain Bacteria; phylum Bacillota; class Clostridia; order Oscillospirales; family Oscillospiraceae; genus Faecousia. Next base: position 15,076 of record SVLX01000033.1, read on the forward strand.
ATTTCGGCAATGTGCCCATGTTCATCGCCTTTGGCAGTAAGCGCAATGCCCATGAAATCACCGAGGAGGGCGAAGTGGTCCACCGGAAGTATCTGGATCTGAAGTTCAATATGGACGAGCGGATTACCGACGGCTTCACTTATGCCGCAATCCTCAAGTATTTCCGGCGGCTCATTATGCATCCTGAGGTTCTGGATTTGCCCCCGGAGACGGTCAAGCAGGATATCGATTAAATCAGAAACAGCGGTCTGCGTATCACATGCGCATACCGCTGTTTTTCACAAAAAGTTCCATTATCTTCCGGGAATGGGGGATAAAATCGGGGGAAAGCTAGGGCTGAATTCCAGAAAAGGAGCTGCCAGCCATGATTGAACAAGATACCATCCGCCTGCTCAGAGAGTGTGACGCCGGGGTGAAAATGGGCATTGATTCCATTGAGAGTGTCATGGAGCGGGTGCAGGATTCTGACCTGCGCCAGTGCCTTAAGACCTGCAAGGAAGAACACGAAGACCTGAACCGCCGGATTCAGAGCCTGCTGAACAAGTACCACGACGAGGGAAAAGACCCCAACCCCATTGCCACCAGCATGAGCCACATGAAGACCAGCATCAAGCTGGGCATGGATGCCTCAGACGCCACCATTGCCGATTTGATGACCGATGGCTGCAACATGGGGGTAAAGTCTCTGGGGCGTTACCTGAACCAGTACAAGGCCGCTGATGAAGTATCCAAAGACATTGCCAAAAAACTGATTCATCTGGAGGAGCAGTTGGCGGTGGATATCCGGAAGTATCTGTAATTCCCCACAAAACAGGACACAAAACGAGGGCAACACCGGCCGGTGCTGCCCTCAGGAACGTTATGGGGATTGGTGACTTACTGTTCCACCAGAATCTCAATGAGCATCTTCACGCACAGTTCCATATCCTCTGTGGGGATATACTCAAAGCGGCCATGGTAGTTGTCGCCACCGGTGCAGAGATTGGGGCAGGGCAGACCCATATAGGACAGCCGTGCGCCGTCGGTGCCGCCACGGATGGGAACGGCCACGGGCTCCATACCCACCCGGCGCATGGCTTCCGCGGCCCGGTCGACCACATGCATCACCGGCTCAATCTTCTGGCGCATATTGAAATAGCTGTCCCGGATGGTCAGGGTCAGGGTGCCCTCGCCGTACTTCCGGTTGATGAAGGCGGCGGCGGCCTCCAAAATGGCCTTCTTCTCCAGGAACTTGTCCATGTCATGGTCACGGATGATATAGCTGAGCTTGGTTTCCTCCACCACGCCCTCAATGGAGGTCAGGAGGATGAAACCTTCGTAGCCTTCCGTAGCCTCGGGGCGCTGATGGACAGGCAGAAGGCTCTGGAATTCCATGGCGATGAGCTGGGAGTTGATCATCTTGTTCTTGGCAGAGCCGGGATGGATATTGCGGCCCTTGATGACCACTTTGACCCCGGCGGCATTGAAGTTCTCAAACTCAATTTCGCCAATGGTGCCACCGTCAGAGGTATAGGCAAAGTCAGCGCCGAAGTCCTTCACGTTGAACCGGTCAGCGCCTCTGCCGATTTCCTCGTCGGGGGTGAAACCGATGCGCAGTGTGGCATGGCGGGGCTTCTCCGTCAGCAGATACTCGGCGGCGGTGAGGATTTCGGCAATACCGGCCTTGTCGTCAGCGCCTAAGAGGGTAGTGCCGTCGGTGACGATCAGATGCTTGCCGTGGTGGAGTTTCAGGTTGGGATAGTCGGCCTCCCGCAGGACATAGCCCAATTCTTCGTTGAGGACGATGTCACTGCCGTCAAAGGGGACAATGCGGGGTTTCACGCCGGCACCGGACAGGTCGGGGGCGGTGTCCATATGGGCAATGAGGCCGATGGTGGGCAGGCTGGGGTCACCGGGGACGGTGCCATAGACATAGCCGTCTTCGTCCATGTAGGCGTCAACGATGCCCATGGCCTTCATTTCCTCCACCAGAGCCGCGCCCAGAATCTTCTGCTTGGCGGTGGAGGGGCAGGTCTCGGAATTTTCGTCAGGACAGGTGTCAAAGGACACATAACGTAAGAAACGGTCGATAACGTTGGACATAGGTTAAAACTCCTTCAAGTTGATAATTGCAGATAGTTGTTGAGCGCATAGAAGACGATTCAAAAAACTACACCGGGTTGGTTATCTCGTTAACGACTCAAAAAAGCGGGAGCGTCTGCCCCCGCTTTTTGGTCGGTTCTTACTTGGCAGCCATAACCAGCTCAGCAGTATCCTGAGCGATCATCAGCTCTTCGTTGGTGGGGATGATCCAGACCTTCACCTTGGAGTCGTCGGTGGAGATGCAGACTTCTTCGCCACGGATGTTGTTCTTGACGGGGTCAATCTTGATGCCCATGAACTCCAGACCACGGCAGATGTTCTCACGCATGGAGGCAGAGTTCTCACCGACACCGGCGGTGAACACCAGGCAGTCACAGCCGCCCAGAACGGTGGCATAGGAGCCGATGTACTTGCGGACGTCGAAAGCGAACTTGTCCAGAGCCAGAGCGCAGTCGGTGTTGCCGGCCTTGGCGGCTTCTTCGATGTCACGGAAGTCGGAGGAAACGCCGGACAGAGCCAGAACGCCGGACTTCTTGTTCAGCATATTCAGGCACTCGTCAGCGGTCATGCCATACTTGTTCATGATGAACTGCACGACGCAGGCATCGATGTCGCCGGAGCGGGTGCCCATGCAGACACCGGCCAGAGGGCTAAGACCCATGGAGGTATCCCGGCACTTGCCCTCGGAAACAGCGGACAGAGAGGAGCCGTTGCCCAGATGGCAGTTGATGATCTTGATGTCCTCACGACCCATCAGAGCCATAGCCCGGCGGGTGACATACTTGTGGGAGGTGCCGTGGAAGCCATAGCGGCGGATGGAGTCATTCTCATAGTACTCCTTGGGAATGGCATAGCGGTAAGCCACGGGATCCATGGTCATATGGAAAGCGGTGTCGAACACAGCGACCTGAGGGGTCTTGGGCATGACAGCCTGGCAGGCACGGATGCCCATCAGGTTGGCGGGGTTGTGCAGGGGGCCCAGGGGGATGCAGTCTTCGATGGCCTTGATGCAAGCCTCGTCGATGATGCAGGAGTCAGCGAACTTGTCGCCGCCATGGACGACACGATGACCGACAGCGTCGATCTCGTCGGTGGACTTGATGACACCGTGCTCAGCGTCGACCAGGATATCCAGAACGGCAGTGATGGCCTCGGCATGGGTGGGCATGGGGACTTCCTTGACCACCTTCTTGTCGCCGACCTTGTGGGTCAGACGGCCGTCGATGTAGATGCGCTCACACAGACCCTTGGCGAAAACTTCGCCGCTGTTGGGATCCATGAGCTGGTACTTGAGGCTGGAGCTGCCGGCATTGATGATAAGAATGTTCATTTTGGGTGTTCCTCCTGAATAGTTGTTATTTCATTTTTGCGTGGTTTGTGGTAAGATACCCATAGCTGACTACATTCTATACCATTTTTCCCGATTTCACAAGACCCAAAGGGAAAAATTTTCAAAAATGGAGGGAAATTTATGGCACTCACCGGCATCATATGCGAATATAACCCCTTTCACCGGGGACATGGCAGGCAGATTTCATGCATCAGAGCCGCATTTCCCGACGATGGGATTGTGTGCCTCATGAGTGGGCATTATGTCCAGCGGGGACAGCCGGCCATTTTCCCGCCCATGGTCCGGGCCAAGGCGGCGCTTTTGGCGGGTGCGGATTTGGTGCTGGAATTGCCGGTCAACGTGAGTTTAAGCTCCGCAGAAGGCTTCGCCCGGGGTGGGGTGGAGATTCTGGGCAGGCTGGGGACTGAGCGGCTCTGCTTTGGCGCGGAGACGGAGGATGTCGGGAAACTGACCCATGCGGCCCAGTGCCTGTTGAGTCCCCGGTTTTCTGAAGAACTGCGGCAGGCGCTGGATTTGGGACTGAGCTTTCCGGCGGCCAGAAGCAGGGCGGCGCAGGCTCTGGGGGCAGATGCGGAGGTACTGTCCCGCCCCAATGACATTCTGGCGACGGAGTATCTCAAGGCGATATTGGAACTGCAACTGCCCATGACCCCTTATCCCATCCGGCGGCAGGGAGACTACCATGATTTGAAGGCAGACCGGGAAAACCCCTCGGCAACCGCCCTCCGGAGACGGATTCTGATGCAACAGCCATGGCTCAGCTATGTGCCGGAGGAAGTGCAGACCGCCTTTTTGGGGGCAGTACCCCATGATTTGCGCTATGGCGAGCGGGCGGTACTGGGTAAACTCCGCACCATGGAGGAGGAAGAATTTGAGGCAATTGCCTATGGGGGTGAAGGACTGTGGCGCAAGCTGATGCACGAGAGCCGCCGACAGAATACCCTGGAAGAAATCCTGACCGCCGTCAAATCCAAGCGATACACCAGAACCCGGCTGGACCGGATGGTGATGTGCGCCTTTCTGGGGCTGACGGCAGAGAAATTGGCAGAGCCCGCGCCCTATGTGCGGATTCTGGCCATGAACAGCCGGGGCAGAGCCATTTTGCGCCAGCGGAATACCGGGGGTTACTTCGTGAATCTGGGCAAGCACATGGAGGGGAATTACGCCCGGCAGGAGGAAAAGCTGATTCGTCTCTATGGACTCTTTGCCGGAGAGGTGGAGCTCGATGCTCTGCGGCACAAAGTGGTGCTGATGGATAAGCCCATTGCTGCGCCGGAAGCCTGAAGAATCGCAAAAACCCATCTCCAAAGCCAAAAACCGGCAAAAGAGATGGGTTTTCCTTATCGGTTACTGTCCGTCGCGCGGGCAATCAGATGTCCAGCACATAAGCCAGAAGCAAATTGGTGGTGTTTTCCAGACCCTTAATATGGGTACGCTCCATGCCGTGACTGCAATACACCGCCATACCAAAGGCGGCAGAGCGGAGATTGTTGCCCGCCCGGACAGCGGCATTGCCGTCAGTGCCATAGCGGTAGAAAATGTCTACGGCATAGTCACATTCCGCCTTCTGCGCATAGCCGATGAGCCGGTTGGTCAGTTCATAGTCGTAGGGGGCGGAGTTGTCCTTGGCACAAATGCTGACGGAGAACTCGTTGCCGTCATAGTCCGGACCAATGAGACCAATGTCCACAGCCACATACTCCGAGACCCCGTCCGGCACATAAGTTCCGCCAAAGCCGATTTCCTCGCCATAGGGGAAAGCCAGAATGGTCCGGTATTTGGGCTTCAGGTCATGCTCCTTTATGTACTTGAGCATGGCAAAGACACAAGCTATGGCCGCCTTGTCGTCAATGAAGCGGCTCTTGAGGTAGCCTGTCTGCGTCACCTGACACCGGGGGTCGGGGGAGACGAAATCGCCGTGACAAATGCCCAAATCCCGAACATCCTGCTCGCAGGTGACGGGGTGGTCCAGAATAATCATCATGGTGTTCTCGTTGCGCTCCAGGGTTCTGGCATCGTCATAGACATGGACGGAGTGAGACTGGCAAGCCATGAGACCGGTATAAGCCCGGCCGTCTCTGGTATAAATGGTGACGGTATCGCCCTCTAAGGAATTGTAGTTGACGCCGCCAAGCTGACGCACCCGGATCATACCGTCTTTATCAATGCGCCTGACCACCATGCCGATGGTATCGGCGTGTGCCCCCACCAGAACGGTCTTGCTGTTGTCCTGACCCTCTAAGGTGATGTAGGCGGTGGATTTGTGGTCATAGGTCACGGTGTGTCCCAGAGCGGAAGCCAACTGTTCCAGAGCCGGGTTCAACTGAACATAGTATCCCACGGGGCTGGGAATCTCCACCAGACGGCGGAAGGTATCCAGCAGATATTGTTTGTCAATTTGGAATTTCATAAAGCACCTCCGGTTGTTTAAACATTGCCATTATAGCATGGTTCGCCAAAAAACACAATTCGTTTCCTCAGACGGAGAAGAGAATTTTCTGCGTGTCCCCAAGATATGGAGACAAGGAGAAGTTGATCCACAATATCCGGGGAGGATAAAAATATCTGTCTCTAAAATAGACACAAATATATCTGAATGGTGGAAATGTGAAAAAAACGATGCTTTTTCGTTAAAATGCACAAAATTCGCCCCCAAACTTCTCTGCCTCTGCGAGGGATTATTTTCAAAATGAGGTTGACTATTCCGCCCAAAAGGATTATACTCTGTGGTAGGTACTCTGCGTTACCATGCATACCGATAGGAGGATATATCAATCATGTCTATGTACGAGCGCACAATTAACTTCTCTGCCGGCCCTGCCACCATGCCCGTGAAGGTGCTGGAAGAAATCCGCGACGAAATGATGAACTACCGGGGATCCGGTATGTGCGTCATGGAGATGTCCCATCGCTCCAAGGTTTTCCAGGAGATTTATGACAATGCTGAGGCCGATCTGCGTAAGCTGATGAACATCCCTGAGAATTACAAGGTTCTGTTCATTCAGGGCGGTGCAACTCTGCAGTTCGCCATGATCCCCATGAACCTGATGAAGAACGGCGTTGCCGACTACATCGTCACCGGTGCCTGGAGTAAGAAGGCCTTCTCCGAAGCCAAGAAGTATGGCGATGTCCGTTGCATCGCTTCTTCCGAAGATCGGAACTATTCCTATATTCCCGATCTGACCGATCTGCCCATCCGTGAGAATGCGGACTACGTTTATATCTGCGAAAACGAGACCATCCACGGTACCACCTATCAGCAGCTGCCCGACACCAAGGGCAAGATTCTGGTCTCCGACCAGTCCTCCATGTTCCTGTCCAAGCCCTGTAATGTTGCCGACTATGGTCTCATTTACGGTGGCGTGCAGAAGAACATCGGCCCTGCCGGTATGGCTATCGTCATCATCCGTGAGGATCTGATCCGTACCGACCTGGATCCCAAGGTTCCTGTCTACATGCGCTATGACATCCACGCTGACAATGGCTCTATGTACAACACCCCCAACTGCTGGGCCATCTATGTCTGCGGCAAGGTCTTCAGATACCTGCTGGATAACGGCGGTCTGGAAGCCATGCAGAAGTACAACGAGGACAAGGCTAAGGTCCTGTACGACTTCCTGGACAGCTCCAAGATGTTCAAGGGCACCGTCGACAAGGCCGACCGCTCCCTGATGAATATCCCCTTCGTTACCGAGTCCAAGGAGCTGGATGCCGAGGTCGTCGCCTACACCAAGAAGGCCGGCTTTGACAACCTGAAGGGCCACAAGTCCGTTGGCGGCCTGCGTGCCTCCACCTACAACGCAATGACCATCGAGGGCGTTCAGGCTCTGGTGGATTGCCTGAAGAAGTTTGAAGCAGAAAGGGAATAAGACCATGAGAATCTTAGTTACTGACGGTATGGATAAGGGCGCCCTGGCTGAGCTGCGGGCTGCCGGTCACGAAGTTGTTGAGCAGTTCTATGCTCCCGAAGAGCTGGGTAAGGCTCTGCAGGAATTTGATGGCGTTGTCATCCGTTCCGCAACCAAGGTTCGCAAGAACCACATCGACGAGGCCCTGGAGACCGGTCGGCTGAAGCTCATCATCCGCGGCGGTGTCGGCGTTGATAACATCGACGTTGCTTACGCTGAGGAGAAGGGCATTGCGGTCAAGAATACCCCCAGAGCTTCCTCCAATTCCGTTGCTGAGCTGGCTATGGCTCATATGTTCTCCTGCGCCCGCTTCATCTCCGTTGCCGGTCACACCATGCGTGAAGGCAAGTGGGAGAAGAAGGCTTACGGCAAGGGTTTTGAGCTGGCCGGTAAGACTCTGGGCGTCGTTGGCTATGGCCGTATTGGTCAGAGCTTGGGCAGAATGGCTCAGGCTTTGGGCATGAATGTCCTGGCTTATGATGTCTTCGAGATTAAGGAGCTGGAGTGCGAGACCATGAAGTACGTCACCATGGACGAACTGCTGGCCAACTCCGACTTCATCAGCCTGCATACCCCCGCTGTCCCCGGCAAGCCCCTCATCAATGCTGAGACCATCGCTCAGATGAAGGACGGCGCTGTGATCATCAACACCTCCCGCGGCACCAACATCGACGAAGCTGCTCTGCTGGAAGCACTGAACTCCGGCAAGATTCGTGGCGCCGGTCTGGACGTGTGGAATGAAGAGCCCACCAAGAATGAGGCTCTGTACAGCCACCCCGCCGTTTCCTGCACTCCCCACATCGGTGCTGCCACCAAGGAAGCACAGGCCCGTGTGGGCGCTGAGGTCGTCAGCGTAATCAAGGCATTCTTTGGTTGATCCGACGTTTAAGCCGGTCATCCGAATACAAATTTAAAATCAGAGGAGATAATCATTATGAATGCGTATCTGTCCAGCGTTATCGAGAAAGTCCGCACCAAGTATGCTCACGAGCCCGAGTTCGTGCAGACTGTGGAAGAGGTTCTGACCTCTCTGGAGCCCGTCATCGAGAAGCACCCCGAGTACGAGCAGGTTGACCTGCTTGGTCGTATGGTCGAGCCCGAGCGTATGTTCACCTTCCGCGTTGTCTGGGAAGACGACAATGGCGTGTTCCACACCAACACCGGTTATCGTTGCCAGTTCAATGGCGCCATCGGCCCCTACAAGGGCGGTATCCGTTTCCAGAAGAACGTTTACCCCGGCATCATCAAGTTCCTGGGCTTCGAGCAGACCTTCAAGAACAGCCTGACCGGCCTGCCCATGGGCGGCGGCAAGGGCGGCTCCGACTTCGATCCCGCTGGCAAGTCTGACGCTGAGATCAGACGTTTCTGCCAGAGCTACATGACCGCTCTGTACCGTTACATCGGACCCGACATCGACGTTCCCGCCGGTGACATGGGTGTTGGCGGTCGTGAGATCGGCTACATGTATGGTCAGTATCGTCGCCTGAAGGGCGTTTGGGAGAATGGCGTTCTGACCGGCAAGGGCCAGAGCTACGGCGGCTCCCTGATCCGTCCCGAGGCTACCGGCTACGGCGCTGTCTACTATCTGCAGGAAGTCCTGAAGCACGAAGGCGAAAGCATCGAGGGCAAGACCATTGCCATCTCCGGCTTCGGCAACGTTGCATGGGGCATCTGTAAGAAGGCTATGCACCTGGGTGCCAAGGTCGTGACCCTGTCCGGTCCCGACGGCTACATCTATGATCCCGAAGGTGTTTCCTCCTGCGAAGAGAAGGTCAACTACCTGCTCGAAATGCGTAACTCCGGCCGCAACCGCGTTCAGGACTACGCCGACAAGTTCGGCTGCCAGTTCTTCCCCGGTGAGAAGCCCTGGGGTGTCAAGGCTGACGTCATCATGCCCTCTGCCATGCAGAACGACGTGAGAATGGACTCCGCCGAGAAGATCGCTGCCAACGGTGTTAAGTACTACATCGAGGTCGCCAATATGCCCACCACCAACGATGCTCTGGCTTACCTGATGGCTCAGCCCGGCATGATCGTTGCTCCTTCCAAGGCTGTTAACGCCGGCGGCGTTGGCGTTTCCGGTCTGGAAATGAGCCAGAACTCCGAGCGTCTGGTTTGGAGCGCTGAGGAAGTCGACGCTCAGCTGCGCAAGATGATGGAGACCATCCATCGCGTCTCTGTTGAGGCTGCTGAAGAGTACGGCCTGGGCTACAACCTGGTCGCCGGTGCCAACATCGCTGGCTTCAAGAAGGTTGCTACCGCCATGATGGAGCAGGGCCCCTTCTAAGCAATACCCTCCAATACCCCAACCCCTCCCGCAAGGGAGGGGTTTTTCTATTTGGGGAAGATGTGAGAGAAGCTGAACCGGTGAAAGACTGCAAAAAATGGCCGAATGATTGGCCCTGTCTCTGAACCAATTGGAGCCGAAACGGACACGTTTGGAGTAGAGAAGCCGGGGAAATTATGGTATAGTTCATCCTGCGCTGAACGGGGCGCTGTGATTTTACCCCGTAAGTTAGCAGAAGCTAACTATATTCGGCGCAAGGAGGGATTACCATTAAAGCACATAAACTGACCATAATTCTCGCCATTATTCTGGTGGTTCTGTCGGTTGCATCTTTGTTTGTGGGCGTGATTGACATTGACCCAGCCGCTCTGCTTTCCGGCGATGGGGAGCAGTGGTTTATTTTTCTGGCTTCTAGATTGTCTGGATTATCGGGCATTATGCTCAGCGATCTGGAGGCTGCGCTGGGTCTGAACTAAAGACCCGATAAGACAAAAACAGGTGAGTCCTTCCTCTCACCTGTTTTTGTTTGTCATTGTTGGTTTGCAGAAATTCGGGATACCCCGGAAGAAAGACTCCCTTGAGATTCCTCTGGGCGACGGAGAAGGCGGCTCAGTCGCCCAGAGGTACATCCAACGCAACAGGTAGGGGGATACCTGCATTGTGCATAAAAAATCGCCATGGCATATACCACAGCGACCGCATTTACCCGTGAATCTGCCCCATGCCCCAAAATCCGGAGGCGGTGGCAAAGCATATTCCTGTAGGTCTTCTGACTTGTGTCTCTGGCGATTTCTTGTCTGCCTTCTCGGAAAACTCCAATGACTGACTTTCGTCAACGGCAAGGAATCTCGACACTTACAGCGCCGGTAGCGTAGGGAATTGCACCCTGTTGTCTTGTTCAGCCTCAATCCCCCGCAGGAGAGGGAGGCCACAGGAACGGTTAACTTGTATATTCATTATACACCCGCACAGGGACAAATGTCAAGCATCAAAAGCACATTCTGCCGGGGTTAGAATCTGCCCGGTTAGACAAAATGCCGACCCCGGGAAACAATCGGGGTCAGCAGAATGGGCATGGGATGGATTACGCCTGCTCCCGGCTCAAGTCAAAGAAAATCTTAATCATGTTGATGAACTTCATGGCGAGCCTTCCGTCCTCCAGAACACAGCGGTAGATGTCGTTGCCGTGCTGGATTTCAAAGTGCTTGCCGGGCTTAAAGGGCAGGGTGGGCAGATTGGCGATGGGGAAAGAAAGCTCGGTGGGCGCGCCGTGAATCTCGCCGGTGAAGGTGAATCCCTCATTGCTGAGGGTAATCGTACCCTGACCCACGGCCTCAAATTTCTTCTTTTTCTCGTTGACCATATGGATGGCGGTGGGGGCAGACAAACTTAGCGCCTCGCCACCTGCTATGCGCTGATGCAAGTGGTCATAAATCAGCCTGCTCCAGTCCGAGACATAGCGGATGCCGATGCTTTCTCCCTCGGCCGTGTGGAGGAAACCGCACTTGTCGCCGGTGGCTTCAAATCCGCAGGCGGTGCAGTGGAGGGTATTTCCGTCTGTAACCGTCATGGTGAATTCCTGATGACAGTGGGGACACATATAGAGCACGTTTTCCAGCCCCGCAATCCGGTCACCGTGGCGATACTTGATTTTATGGGTCTCCTGCTCCCGGTAGGCATCGAACTGGAGGGCGTCGTCGGCTTTCTGACGGATGTCTTCCACGGACATGGTGGACAGTTCCTCTTTGGTGAACAGCCGATAGATGTCCATATAAGTTCTTCCGGGTCTGAAGCCCTTGGTCCATTTGGGGGTGACGAAGTAAGTGCCGGTGCTTCTGGCCACATACACATCCGCACCCAGCCACTTCAGGAATTTATAGGTGGCGGCGGGGATGGGGGTAGAGACACCGTCTTCGCTCATCAGTCCGGCGGGGTAGATAATCAGGGGCTGGCCGTGGTCAATGACGGCTTTCATTTGCTTCATGTCTTTGACGGAGGTCTGGAATTGTTGCTTGGCAATCATGCCCATTTTCCGGACATAGTTCTTAATGGGCAGAGTGCTGAAGATGGATTTGCTGATGACCATGGTCATGGGGCGATGGGTGGTGCCGATGAGGTTGGTGAAGTCCAGGGCAGAGCCGTGGTTGGCAATGATGACGAAAGGTCCGTCAACACCCTTAATCTCGTTGCGGAGGATTTTCCGCCTGAAGATAAAGGTGGCGACAAACCAGGATGCAACCTGGGCAAGACGATAATGGGGCAGACTGGGGCGAATGTAATTCATGGGCGATTCCTCCTGATACTCTCTCAATTACTATTATAACATATAAACCTAAATTTCAAAAGAGTTCGACAACATTTTTTCTGAGAAATCCACCAAAATGCCGGAAATGTCCGCAATTTCCCGGGTTTAATCCAAAAAAACGGGATTCCCTCTTGCGCAAATCTTTACCTTCGGCTATAATATGACCAAAGACAAACACTGGAAAGAAGGACTATCCATGGACGAAAACCCCGCAACGCAACTTTCTCACCCGGTATATCCACCCACGGTGCAGCGGGTGGTGGTCTCCGGCATAAGGGATTGGGGCAGAGCAAAAACGTTTACCCTTGTACCTGACCGGGAGATGGGCGAAAATCAGCTCCTGCCGTTCCGGGCGGGGCAGTATATCAGCGTAAATCTGGAGATTTCCGGCTGTACACTGACCAGAGCATACAGCCTGTGCAGTACCCCTTTGGCGGCCAAACAGGGAAGATACGCCATTACGGTTGAGCGGTGTGAAAATGGCTACGGCTCAGACCACATCCTCAATACCTGGCAGGTGGGGACGAAGGTGGAAATCTCTGAGCCCCTGGGGACATTCTTTCCGGTTGCGCCGTGTAAAAATGTTGTGGCGCTGGCCGGTGGCAGTGGGATTACCCCCTTTTTCTCGATGGCGGGGGCGATTGCGGACGGCATGGAGGATTACAATCTGACCATACTCTACGGCAACCGGACGGCCGGGGAGATTCTCTTCCGGGAGGAGCTGGAGACCCTGTGCACCCGGTGCGGGAAACTGCGCCTTATTCATGTACTGTCGGAGGAACAGAAGCCTTGGGCAGAGCATGGGGTCATAACCGCTGAACTGGTGGACAAGTACGCACCAAAAGCGGAGTGGTCTGTTTTCGTCTGTGGTGCGCCGTCCATGTATGCCTTTTTGCGGCAAGACCTGAAGAAACTGCGACTTCCGGGGGAGCGGCTGCGTTTTGAAATGCCGGGGGAACTGCGCAATGCGGAGTTACTGCCGGATTATCCGGAATATGCCCGGGGAAAAACCTTCACTCTGACGGTGGAAAGAGCGGGGGTGAGCCGGGAGATTCTGGTCAGAAGTGGAGAAAGTCTTCTCATGGCCATGGAGCGGGCCGGTATCCGGTCGAACAGCCGCTGCCGTTGCGGAGAGTGCGGTTTCTGCCGGTCGGAGCTGGTTTCCGGGCGGGTATTCATGCCCCGGGAGGAGGAAAAACGTCCCATGGCAGAATTGGAGAATGGGTACATTCATCCCTGTCGCAGTTATCCGGTGGGGGATTGCCATATCCGGTTAGCCTATTGAATGTTGACGTTGAAGTTAGGGAGGTAAACATGAATTGTCCTTGGTGCAACAGAGAAATGGAGCGGGGCGTAATTCAGAGTGGGCAGGAGATTAGCTGGTTTCCCGGAATCAAGCGCCGGTTCTTTGGTCGGGCGGAATTCCACCGGGGTGCGGTGGAGCTGTCCCGGTTGTCCTTTGTCCGGGGGTCTGCGGTGGTGGCGCATCTGTGCAGATTCTGTGAGAAGGTGGTCATTGACTATGGCGATGCGCATTCTGACCTGAACGGACCGCCAGATTGACCTTTTCCCCAATAACATAATTCTGCCCCACTTCCCAAAAGCCGGAAGTGGGGCAGTTTGTTCGGTTTGGTCAAAGACTCTCCCGGAAAGCTTGCTGCAGAGCCTCGGCAATTTCCATCATCCGCTGGGGGTTCAGCTTTTCTACCCGGCGGTCATAGGTGGTAAGTCCGTTGGTTTCGTCCTCCACATCGGAGAGCTGGGTATAAATGGCGGCACACAGTCCGTTTTTGGCCAAGGGAAGAACCTGCTCCAGATACAGTGCTTCTATGGCATGGGCGAAGCTCTCCCGGTTGGTGAATTTGCCATAGCCATAGGTACTGTCCGTATTGAAAACATGACCCTCAACCTTCCACGCATAGCCGCCAAATTCAGACAGAACCAGTGGCTTATCCGACGGCTTCAGCTTCAGCTTGCGGAAATAGATGTGTCGGCTGTCCACCTGAGTTTCCCCACAGCGAAACCAGCCGGAGGTGGAGTCAATAAAGCGGGTGGAGTCCAGTGCCAGCAATGCGGAGTAAGCGGCACTGCTGTCAAACTGCCCCCAACCTTCGTTGAAAATGGTCCAGTAGCAGACAGAAGGGTGGTTTTTGAGCTGGCGCACCGTGGCGGTCATGGTGTCCAGAAAACGTTTCCGGGTCAGCGGGTCTTTGTGGAGAGACTTGTCCGGCAGTTTTTGCAGACCCACGGTGGGAAGGGCGGTATCCCGGAGGAAGGAATAGTCACCGTTGTTCACCATATCCTGAAAGACAATCATGCCCAGACCGTCGCAGTGGTAGTAAAATCGGGGATCTTCCACCTTGATGTGCTTGCGCAGAGTGTTGAAGCCCAGTTTTTTCATGGCCAGAATGTCCCAATAATAGCACTCGGGAGAGGCGGGGGTATAGAGTCCGTCACTCCAGTAGCCCTGATCCAGAAGCCCATGGAAGAACCGGGGCTCGCCGTTGAGACACAGCCGGGGGATACCCCTTATGGTCTTGATTTCCAGAGTCCGGATGGCAAAATAGGCGTAAACCTGATCCTCTCCGGCAGTGACGGTGAACCAATAGAGATAGGGATCCTCCGGTGACCACAGCCGGGGAGAATCCGGCACATACACCGCCTGACCATGCGTCAGGGGAACATCCACCGTCCCCTGCGGGGTTTGAATGGAGACAGAACCCGTCTTGGGCGCACCGGTGGTGGTGATGGTGACCTTTTCCGGGGTGGCATGGATGTCCAGACCGGAGATGTAATCCAGCGGAACGGATTCCAGCCAGACACTCTGCCAAATGCCGGAAACCGGGGTATACCACATCCCACCCCGGTGCAGTGTTTGTTTGCCATAGGGGAAGGACAAATCCCGCAAATCATCCTGCACCCGGATGGTCAGGGTAAACTGACATCCGGGCAGGGCAGAGGTCAGGTCAAAGGTCATGGAGGTATAGCCACCCTCGTGATGCCCGACAAGCCCACCATTCACATAGACATGGGTCACCTGGTCGGCCGCCCCGATGTGGAGAAGTACCCGCTTGCCGGTGAAGGATTCCGGCAAGACAATCTCCCGGGTGTAAAACAGATAGCTGCCCTCCGGGAAGTGCTCGCCAATGCCGGACAGCAAACTCTCCGGGGCGAAGGGCAGGCGGATTTTCCGGTCATAGATTTCCGGCAGGTCAGCACGGGGGGAGACGGCAAAATCCCAATATCCATTGAGATTCAGCCATTTTTCCCGCTGGAATTGGGGGTTGGGGTGATCGACATCCCAGGGAATCAACTCCGGGTGGTTGCTCAGATATTCCCCGGTGGGGGTGTAAAGAGAATGAAGCATGGGTGTGCCTCCTGATGGCTTGTGATGGACTCAATGTATCACGATGGGGCGAACTTGTCAAGGTGGGATGAAATATTGTTCTTTGGGGACCGTTCCGGTTGCCAAAACCCTGTGATGTGATATAATGAACAAAAACAAAAAGGGGAACAACCGATGTGGGGTACAGTCATTTCTGCAGTGGCGGCGTTTGCGGCAACCAATTTGGATGATATCTTTCTCCTGATGCTGTATTTTGCACAGGCGCAGGGGAAAAGACACCGGAGAACCATCATTATGGGGCAGTATTTGGGGATTAGCGGGCTGATTCTCATGAGTCTACTGGGTGGAGCGGTTTTGGGTCTGCTTCCGGAGGTTTTTCTGCGGTTTTTGGGGCTGATTCCCATGGCACTGGGTATCCGGCTATGGCTGACCCACAGAAGACAGCAGACTGTTGACCCGGCAGAAGCCAAAACAGAGGCAAAAGAAGAACGCCCGGCATCCAGGGCTCTGGGCGTTGCGCTGGTGACCATAGCCAATGGGGGCGACAATTTGGGGGTATATACGCCGCTGTTTTCCGGGGCGACTGGTGCGCAGATGGCGGTGATGATTCTGGTGTTTCTGGTGATGGTGGCACTGTGGTGTTTTTTGGGGCAGAGGTTGGCGACCTTACCGGTACTGCGGAGAACCATTGAGCGCCATCAGGGGACAATTGTGCCGGTGGTGCTGGTGGGTTTGGGCGTATATATTCTGTTGGGGAGTATTCTGTGAGGCGAGGACGGTACAGTTATGCTCCCCATACTTTTTGATTTACGGATTTAACTGCAAAAACGATTATATCCCCGGAAAACAGAAGTGCTTCTGTCAAAACTACATACTTGAAGCATCTTTTTTGTAGGTTTTCAGCAGACGAACCCTGGGATTTGCGGTATGCTGTCAGGTATCGGCTGATTCCTTACAACACCGAAACGGTTTTACTCGGACTAAGAACATATCCCCAAATATAGCCGCCGGGCATCCTGAACCGCCCCTTGTCAAGTAGACCGGGAAAATAACTAAAAATGCAAGCAGCTGTTGCCGCCGTGGTGACAGCTGTTTTGCTTATGCTGCAAAACGAGCCTTGTATTTTTGAATACGCTTATTGAC